>CAKRNI010000201.1 GCA_934370915.1 uncultured Lachnospiraceae bacterium | reverse complement strand
CAAAGACCATTTTTATAAGAATTTTCAGGGTTTTACATACTGTTCAGTTTTCAAGGAACTGTTTTTGTTGTTTCTGTTCTTCAGAAGCAACTCATTTATTCTATCATACCGTTTCCGGTTTGTCAAGAACTTTTTAAAACTTTTTTTGAGGGATTAAGAAGTTTTCTTAATGACTCTTAATAAGTTTTGCCCTGTCGCTCAAGGCGAGTATTATAATAACAAATCCCTGCGAAAAAGTCAACACTTTTTTCCAGTTTTTTCAAAGTTTTTTCTTTTGTATGTGCAATATCTACATTTTGTTATTACCCCTGTTTATAAATACCATATGTGGATAATCCATCAAATAAGCAGTCATTCTGTGGATTTTATCACCAGCAGAACAACTGCCTATACCATTCACTTGCTTTATAATCACACGCAAAAGCCCAACCTGAATTGAATTCTCCGGCAGAAATTTTGTCTCTCAGTCCATATATTTACCGCTAACATTGTAAGTGCAAACACGCATCAAACCATTGCAGTCAATTTTTCTCCTGATTTTACATACCTTTTAATCAGTTTCTTCTCCCGGAAGTACCTGCAGCGCATCCTGTACCGTGAAGAATACCAGGTTATCCAGCCAGCCGCCCTGTTTTCGATTCTGTGCTGCCGTCATGACCGGATATTGCAGAATGCTCTTCTGATGCGTATAGTTCAGCCAGGAATCGATCCACCAGTCCTTCTCTTTTTCCCTGATGCCATAAGATACATATCCACGGCACCGCTCCCCGCGCCATGGCATCGAGAACTCTGCGAAGATACTGCTCGTCTCCCGGCTCTCATAAAACGGCCAGCTCTGCCCCATATCATAAGTCTCGTTTTCCAGAGACGCGTAATCCGCGGCATAGGAAATTTCCTTCTTATCATAAAGGACCTGTCCGGCCAGCCCGCCTTCTTCGAGCCAGCCACCATTCCGTTCCCGGCATGCCGGATATAGCTGCAAAGCCTCTGTACCACGAAAGCCCGGATCTTCATTCCAAAGAAAATGATGGATGATCTTCCAGTGCCCTTCCTGCTCAAGTTCTACTGCAATTCCACTGAGTCTCAGTTCTTTATGAGGATACTCCCGCGAATACTGCGTGTAGCCTTCTGATCTTGTGACGATCTGCTCTCCGTCATTGATCGGATAATCCGTTTGCTGCAATCGTACCTGTCTGGCGTTCTTGCACGCTAAGAGATCTTCCTCTTTCAGGTCATCCAGAATATCCTCCGGAAATCCAATCGAGACCAGATGTGTTTTTATCTCCTCGCATGCCGGATCCTGCGGTGCTTTCACCTCGTTCCATTTCATATGGTAGGAACCAAAGAATATGGTTCCGATTACAAGTCCTGCTGCGGTTAGAACAACTGCCCCTGCCGCACACTTCCCGTTGGAGACACGCATCGGCGGTTCTTCCAATATATACCCTGCCTTTTCCAGATCTTCAGCGGTATGTTTTAACTCCACAAGAATTCCAATATATGTCGCAATAACAGCGATTCCAATGATCCAGCCGCTGTAATACATGTTCATAAGCAGTATAACGACTGCATACCAGATCACTAAATGGATCAGGATTTTGTTGTCCGCTTCCTTCTCCCGCTTTTTCAGCTCTGTCTGCATGCCGCAGAAAAAGCAGGATGCTATGATCAGCGGCAACGCATATGCCCATAAGAGTATGAACTGCCAAATATATGTATCATAAATTTGTTCTCTGTTGATAAAAGTTCCACTCACTATGGAAATCATTATAATCACAACGTTGATCGCTGCCGCAGCATACCCCGCCTTAAACCATTTATCTTCCTGCTTCAATTTCCGTAATCCTGCAAATATCATAAGGATTCCTATGAACGGCAGAATATAATATAACAGAAGAAAATTCAGTCTGATCCCGCAGAATCCCATCCCAACCAGAATATTCTCATACGTCTGCTGCCAAAGACTATTCTTTTGATCCACCAGCTTATTTCCGCCGTTTTCATTCGGGTCCTTTGACAGATGTCCAGCGTTTTCCTGTGGACTCTCTTTCACACTCTGCTCCTCTGCACTCTCCCAAAACGACTCCTGCATCCAGATTCTGGTATCCATGTGATCCCTCCCTTTTATCTCAGTCGAGAAGACTCCCACCTCTTTCAGGTAATGAGTAACAGTAAATTTGTCTCGGCGGGCATTAGGTCTCCGCAGATCCGAAGCTCTTTTCGCATCAGCAACCCATGCAGTCCATTTCATATTTCGACACGATCCAATCCTTCTATCTATAAATATACCATAACTTCTTCCGCTATCAACCCACGTCGCTCTATTTTAAGAAAAGTGTAATCTATGTGGCAATTTTATGGCATTCCGATTACATTCCTCTTACGTTTTCTTACATTTTGTTGCATCGTATTGTATTTTCTGATATTTTCTGATACTGTGAATTTAGCGAGAAGGAATGTGCCTTTATATGTAACAGAGAATTCCTCAAACTTTTTTGTTACACACGAAAATTTTGCAACAAAAGTCAAGGTCCAGAAAGGAGTTTCTATGAATTTGAATCATCTGATCATCCCTATCACCATTGCAATCATTCTGATTCTGATCCTTGTCCTCATCGCATGTGGATACGTGAAAGCTCCGCCGGATCAGGCTTATATTATTTCCGGTCTTAAGCATGACGCAAAGATCCTCATCGGACGTTCCGGAATCCGGATCCCGTTCTTTGAACGGATGGACCGTTTGTATCTCGGACAGATGACGGTCGATATCAAGACGGAACAGTCTGTTCCGACAAATGATTTTATCAATGTCAATGTCGATGCGGTTGCCAAGGTACGGATCACCCCGTCTCAGGAAGGGATCCGTCTGGCAGCAAAAAACTTCTTAAATAAGAAACCAGAGGATATCACCATGGATCTTCAGGATTCCCTCCAGGGAAACATGCGTGAGATCATCGGTACTCTTTCCTTAAAGGAGATCAACACCGACCGTGATTCCTTCTCCGACCAGGTTATGTTGAAGGCATCCAAGGACATGGATAAACTGGGAATCGAGATCCTGTCCTGTAATATCCAGAATGTCACTGACGATAACGGACTAATCCGGGACCTTGGTGCCGACAATACCTCAAAGATCAAGAAAGATGCCGCGATCGCAAAAGCCCAGGCAGACCGCGATATCGCCATCGCCCAGGCAGAAGCGAACAAATCTGCCAACGATGCCCGCGTACTTTCAGAGACAGAGATCGCTGAGAAAAATAATGAGCTGGAGATCCGCAAGTCAGAGCTTCAGAAGCACTCCGACACGAAGAAAGCGGAAGCGGACGCTGCTTACGAGATCCAGAAACAGGAACAGGAAAAAACGATCCAGACAGCAACCGTGAATGCCCAGATCGCGAAGGCGGAGCGCGAAGCAGAGCTTCGGAAACAGGAAGTTGCCGTACAGCAGCAGCAATTAGACGCGGAAGTCAACAAGAAAGCCGATGCGGAACGCTACAAGGTCGAGCAGGAGGCGGCTGCCATGCTTGCAAAACGTCAGCGTGAAGCGGAAGCCAGAAAATATGAGTTAGAAAAAGAGGCGGAAGCCATGCGCACGAAGGCAGATGCCGCAAGATATCAGGCGGAGCAGGAAGCCGCCGGAATCCGTGCCCGCGGAGAGGCGGAGGCGGCTGCGATCCAGGCAAAAGCCGTTGCTGAGGCGGAAGGTATGGAGAAAAAAGCGGAAGCTTACGCGAAGTACAATAACGCCGCTATCGTCGAAATGTTAGTTGGCATCATGCCGCAGATGGCCGCAGAGATTGCGAAGCCATTGTCCTCTATCGACAAGGTCAATATCTACGGAACCGGCGGTGCAAACGGCACAAACGGAAGTGGAGTCAGCGAGATCTCCGGAAATACAGCGGCTGTCATGCAACAGGTATTCGACACCATGTCCGAGGCCACCGGTGTGGATTTCAGGGATATCCTGAAAGCGCAGACATATGACGCGAAGGTGAACCGGAATATTAATGTCAGCGGACTTACGATCCCGGCTGTACATAACGGGCAGAAGCCCATTCCTACGGTCAGTGGATCTGAACCTGACCATTCAGCTTTAAGTTCCGATTCAGATGATCCATCAGTACCGTCCACACAAACTTCTGAAACGGTTTCGGAAAACCATACTCTGTAATTGCGTTTATAGATTTACTATGTACCTAAATAGGAAAAGTAAATTTGTTAACTCATTACAATAGCCATACCCATACTCCCCCTACTTGCCCCGGCAGTATCTCCACCAAGATACCGCCGGGGTATTTATATGCATATGACTATCAGCCTCAGCTTCTTCTGAACACACGATGATCTGCAGACTTTAGGGTGCATGGAAAAATCAAAAGACACCCGCCTCCCAGCCATTTCTGACCGGAAAGCGGGTGTCTTTATAAGGGAAACATATAAAATTGTGAAGCTGTTTTACAGCACAACACCGTCTTTAAAGATGGAGATCTCGCGGAAACCTTTCTCCTCGGCTTTTGTCTGTTTTCCGCTGGCAACCTCGATCACGAGTTCAAGAAGTCTCTTTGCAGCGTCATCGATGGTCTCGCCGTCAGCGATTGGACCGGCATCAAAGTCGATCCAGCCTTTCTTTCTCTCCGCAAGCTGGCTGTTTGTCGCCAGTTTTAAGGTCGGAGC
>CAKRNI010000200.1 GCA_934370915.1 uncultured Lachnospiraceae bacterium | reverse complement strand
TTTCCTGCGATGGCAGCGACAAATGATGATACGGCAAAATTTGTACGCGGCACTACGATCAATGCGGTGGATGTCTCGAAACAGACGGCACAGCAGGCGAAAGGATATCTGGAAGGTTATTTCAACGAACACTACGAGATTAAAATACAGGACGCGGACGGCAACCTGGAAGTCTTAAAGGGAACCGATGTCGGTTATCACTTAAACGTTACCGGCAGCGTCGATGATATTTTAAAGGAGCAGAATGACACAGGAAGAAAGACGGGGCCCGGCTTTGACCAGTCCTATACTGTGACAGTGGTGGCAACGCTCGATGATGAGAAGCTTGCCGCGGCGCTTGCGAACCTGCACTGCGTGACGGCGGCTACACCGACCTCTGATGCCTGTATCTCTGCTTACGAAGAGGGAAAGCCTTTTACGATCATCCCGGAGGTGCAGGGAAATGCGCTGGATATGGATAAATTGAAGGCTGCCGTTAAATCAGCGCTTTTAAACCAGAAAAAACAGATCAGGCTTGCAGACGAGGATTGCTATAAAAAGATCACCGTAAAATCAGATGACGCGAATCTGGTGCAGCTCTGTGCGACAATGAATGCGTACAAGGATATTCAGATTACATATGTGTTCGGATCCAGCAGAGAAACTCTGGATGGTCTGGAAATGGCAAAGTGGGTCACAGGAACAAACGGCACCGAGATTCAGATAGATACGGAGAAAGCGGCGGCGTATGTGAAAGCTCTTGCGGACAAGTATGATACCTATGGAAACCACAACTATAAGACTACGTCCGGCCGTGATGTAGTTGTATACGGAAAATATGGCTGGAAGATCAATCAGGCAGCGGAGACAGCGGCACTTGTGGACGCGGTGAAGGCATGTCGGACAGCGGAGCGTGAGCCGATCTATGACAGCCGCGGCGCGACACATGACGGTTATGATTTTGGGCAGACTTATATCGAGGTGGATCTTGCAACACAGCATCTCTACTTCTATAAAGATGGCCAGATCATCATTGAGAGCCCGCTGGTGTCTGGAAACGTGTCAAAGAATCACACAACGCCGCCGGGACTTTTTGAGCTCTATTATAAACAGACCGACCGCATATTGAGGGGCGCAGATTACGCGACGCCCGTGAAATACTGGATGCCGTTCAACGGTGGGATCGGACTTCATGATGCCAACTGGAGAAGCAAGTTCGGCGGAACGATCTACCAGACAAACGGTTCCCACGGCTGTATCAACCTCCCGCCGAAGGTAGCGGCTCAGGTGTATGAGAACGCGTATAAGGGAATTCCGATCATCTGCTGCAACTAAAGCGGGGACGGATCTCAAAAAGAATGGATAGTAACTGTTCAGTATGGCTGCGCATTTACGAAAAAAAATTATGGAAAGAATATTCATCAGAGGGACATATGCACCGGAAAAGGTGACAAAAGCCGCAGCATGAATACCGAAAGGGAAAGAAAAATGGATAAACAGCAGGTTTTAAATCAGTTAAGAAACGCAAAGGAGATTTATGTTATCATGTCTCTGTGCACAAAAATGCCGTATGTGGTATGCGACAAAGAGACATTCGATGACGAAGTTTTGCTCTATTTTAAGGAAGAAGATATCAGACGTGAGGGCAAGCGCCTCATCGAGGAGAAGATCCCGGTGCAGATCGCGAAAGTGGACGCGAACCAGATGCTTCACTTTTATGGAAACCTTTACACGATGGGTGTAAACTGCCTGATGGTAGACCAGTATATGGAGAGCGAGTGCCGGATCCAGCTTTCGGAGCTTGTGAACCGTCCAGGCCAGAATAAGCCGGATGCACCGGAAGAAGAGAAGAAAACCTGGATCGAGAATCCGAGTCTTCATCTGACTGCTCTGTACTTTATGCAGGAGCTCCGCAGACAGAAATTTGAGAAGATGCCGGATGAGTTAAAGGAGATGCAGGAGGAGATCCTTGCGGATTTCACCCGCGGAACATACATCACCGCATTCCAGGAAGGCAGCGGCGTTCCGTTATTAAAGCAGAAAAACGGCGATGCGTACCAGCCGATCTTCACGGACATCATTGAGTTTGGAAAATTTAACTCGAAGAACCAGTTCAAGGCGATCGCGGTAACCGCAGATAAGATCCCGAGCATCCTTGTAAAAGAGGCAAAGGGCGTTGTTGTAAACCCGTTTGGCGTTAATCTCCAGATGCCGATCACAAAGCGTACCGTTCCGAACCCGGAAGCTGCTGCACATGCGGATGCCCAGGCGGCAGTTCAGGCAACTCAGGTCGAGGTCAACGCGACTCATGAGAGAGCAGGCGCTGAGGAAGAGAGCGGAGCCGAGAATAAGGCAGAGAACTAAAGAAAAATTATCAAACTCCGGCGTGTCCGCATCACGGAAAACAGTGAGCAGGATACGGCGGAGTTTGTAATACTTCCCGGTCTCAGGGAACAGGCCCGCAGGCGTGGGATAAGGAGGCTGACAGCTTTGGAGAGTGACAGAAGGAAGATCGAAGAAACATATTTGAAGGCAGTGGATATCGGATACTCCTACTGCCTTGCGAAAAAGATGGAGGAATTTAAGAGCAATCCGGTCCTCGGCTACCGCACAGCAGGATCGAAGGCGGAATTTGACACCGGGGAATTTCTGAAAGAGGAGATGAAGCGGATCGGGCTCTCCGATATCCATAAGGATGAGCTCTGTCTCGATTCCTGGGAATTCGAGAAAGCAATCATGCGCTTTACAGACCGTGCCGGAAAGGAACATGAATTCCAGCTCGGTGCTTACCAGACAGAGTTTGTAACGGATGGCTGGAAAGATTATCCGCTTGTCTACGCCGGACGCGGAAAGGAAGCGGACTATGACGGCGTGGATGTGACAGGATGCCTTGTGATGGTGGATATCAACCAGAGAGACGAGTGGTGGATCAATTATCCGGTGTATCAGGCCCGCTTAAAGGGCGCAGCGGCGGTGATCGCAGTTCAGGACAACGGCTATGGGGAAATCGACAGTGAGGCGTTAAATGCTCAGGATATCGCAGGACCGAAGGATGCCCCGGCGTTTTCCATGTCGAAAAAGGATGCGGAGATCCTGAAAGCGGCATTAAAGGAGACGTCGCGGATCACAGTACAGTTTGACGCGAAATCCGTAGTGAAGGAAAATATGCCGGCATATAATGTCTGGGGTACGATTCCCGGAAGGTCGGAGGACATGATCCTGCTCAGCGGCCATTATGACTCCTATTTTGACGGATTTCAGGATGACAACTGCGCCATCGCGCTGATGTTTGGGATCGCGAGAACGCTTTTAGAGATCGGATATAAACCGGAGAAGACGATCGTTTTCTGCTGTATGGCGGCGGAAGAGTGGGGAATTGAGAATTCCAAGTATGACTGGTCCACCGGGGCATGGCAGCAGGTATTTAAGCTCCGGCCGGAGTGGCAGGGAAAGGTCATCGCGGATCTGAATTTCGAGCTCCCGGCTTATGCCCACAATCCCTGGGATGCGATCCGGTCCACCTATGAATATGAAGACTTTCTGATGGAATTTGTGAAAGAGTTTCCGGTGGATGCGAAAAAGGTCTATCCGGAAGGTCTCGGGGTCCAGTGTCCGATCGAGACATGGTCGGACGACTTTTCTGTGGCGATCTCCGGGATCCCATCTATGGTGAACGAGTTCAGCAGCGCGGAATTTATGGAAACCCACTACCATTCCCAGTTTGACAATGACGAGTATTATAATGCAGATGTCTTCCGGTTCCACCATGAACTTTACGGACTTCTCGTCATGGCCTTCGACCGGGTCAGGGTTGCTCCGGTGAACATCGGACGGACGCTTCGGGCGCTTCAGGAGAGCGTGAGACCGGTTACGGGGCGGGAAGATCGGGAGGCGATCCGGATTCTGTTAGATCGGACGGCAGAGGCGAAGAAGATTGCGGATGAGGTGTACCGAAAGGTAAAAGAAATTAATGGTGTGAAGAATGCCGATGCTGCATGTTGTATACATAATGGCGGTCAAGAATCTCATGCAGAAGCGAATGATAGAAACACTGCGCTGCAGAAGCAGCTTCTCTACTTATTCCGCAAATGTCAGGATTATTTTGTCCGGCTGAACTGGCATGATGAGGTCCTGTTCCCCCACGAGGCGGCCCAGAGCAATCTGCGCCATATCGGTGACGCGATCCGCAGTCTGGAAAGTAAGGACATGACGGCGGCGCTGGATGCCCTGTATCTGGTGGATAATAATCAGTATGCATTCCAGTTCGATGATGAGGTGTACCATTACTTTACGGAGTATGTCCTGGACCAGGAACGCGACCGGTTACAGTGGGGTGCCGGCCGGATCGTCCATCATGTGGATCTCTCGAAAGAAGTAAAGAGTCTGCAGAGGAAGATCAAAAACGGCGGACATGATGTATCAGAGGAGCTGGAAGCGCTCCGGAGAATGGAAGAAGAGCAGCTTGCCTGCTTTGACGATGATATACGATATATGACCCAGGCTGTGGATACGCTGACGGCGGGGTTAAAAACAGCGAAAGAGGTGTTGGATTTTTAGTTATGGACAGCCAGATATTGTACCGGGTACAGAGAGAAGACCTGCCCCGGCTCCAGAAGATGCTGGTAGAATGTTTTGCCAGAGACCCGCTCTATGAGACACTGATCCCGGATGCCGAGACGAGAAAGCGGCTGATGCCGGAGCTTTTTGAGTGTGATCTGAA
>CAKRNI010000199.1 GCA_934370915.1 uncultured Lachnospiraceae bacterium | reverse complement strand
CCGCTGGCTCCTACCTTCACCTTCTCCGGGAGTCCGCCGAGCACTTCTCTCGCGACTGCCGCGCAGTAAGCGATGGCAATCGGCTCCGTACATCCCATCGCCGGCTTCAGCTCCTCTTCCAGAATACTCACATATGCCTGATATCTAATATCGCTTTTCTCCATTGTATCCGCCCTTTCTCCGTTCTTTTCTGCCGATCGGATCACTTTTTCCGCCCGCCATTCATGACTCCGAGTCTCACATCCTGAAAATTCGCATTCTATCCTGCTATTTTCTTGCAATTTCTATATTCTTAGCGTATCATAAGAAGTACTAAAAGTAAAATTGAACGTTTTAAACAGATCGTTTATAAATTTTTATAGAGAAGAAAGGAATCCGCCATGGAACTTCGAGAGATCCGCACGTTTCTACAGATCGCGCAAAAGCAAAGTTTTTCAAAAGCCGCCGAGGCGTTAGGCTATTCCCAGGCCGCCGTCACGGTCCAGATCAAGCAGTTAGAGGAGGAACTCGGCATCCATCTCTTTGACCGCCTCGGAAAAAAGACGGTCCTGACTCATCACGGGGAGATCTTTTACCGCTATGCCGTGACGATCCTTGGCACCGTCGCCGACGCAAAAAACGCGGTCTCCGCCTCCACAGAGCTCTCCGGTGACCTCACCATCGGAACCATTGAATCCATCTGTGAATCCATCTTTCCGGATCTTTTAAAGAAATTCCATCAGCTTTACCCGAATGTCTCCGTGAGCATTGTCCTGGACTCCCCGGATGTTCTTTTGGACCGCATGAACAAGAACTCCATCGATCTGGTCTATCTCCTCGACCAGCCCATTGACGACAAGCGTTTTATAAAAGTTCTGGAAGCGCCGGAAAATATCTCCTTCGTCTCTTCCTCCGTCCACACGCTGACAAAAACCGGTCCAACAGACCTTTCCTCGGTCATCAGCCACCCATTCCTCCTGACCGAAAAAAATGCCAGCTACCGGTTCGTTCTTGACCGGTATCTGGCATCTCTCGGAAAGGAGATCAAGCCTTTCCTGGAAATCGGAAACACAGAATTCATTATCAATATGTTAAAACAGAATGCCGGGATCTCATTTCTCCCGGAGTTTGCCGTAAGGCATGAAGTGGAATCCGGTATCCTCTCGATTCTGCCGGTAAAGGATTTCCACATGGAACTCTACCGTCAGGTCCTCTATCACAAAGACAAATGGCACACCGGCGAGATGGACGCCTTTATCGAGCTTGCGAAGGAGACATTCCGGACTTCGCCCGGTTCAGACGAACGCCCTCAAGAATGATGAGGAAGGTTAACATAACAAGCATCGCCGCGCTCACTCCGATGGTCAGCCTGTAATCTCCCGTTATGTCATAAAAGGTTCCAAACCACATGTTAAAGGGCGCTCCCAGGAGCGTTCCCACCATGGTGGAATAGGCATATGCTGTACTGTAGGTCTCGCCCTTCCAGAAGATCCTACAGAACAGCGGCATCATGACGGATGATAAGGGAAGTGTCACACCAAAAAACAGGGCGCCCGCCATCACTGTCTCCGGAGAACCGACAAACAGCAGTACATGTCCAAGAAACGCCAGCGCAATCGAAACTTCAAAGGTCCTGATGATTCCAAGGCTGTCGCTGATCTTTCCGAGGATCAGCTTGCTGGACATGTTTCCGAGAAGGGAGATACTCGTCATCATGGCCGCCGCCTGCAGCGTAAGTCCGGCTGCGATCCCACAGGGCGTCAGGAAGGAATTCAGGTACGCGCATGACACACTGGTCCAGTATGCCCCCACGGCAATATAAAATTCCGGCTGACGCAGCAATTCTTTTAATGTAATCCCATTTTCCCCGGATGCGGGCGCTGATGCGCCTGATACAGCCCTTTGCTCCACATCCTCTGCCCCGTAAGGCAGAAGTCCCATCTCTTCCGGCTTATAGCGTAGAATGAACAGGGAGATCGGGAGAACCAGAGCGGTACTGACGATTCCAACCGCCATATAGCTCACCCTCCATCCGAATGCCGGGATCGCCATTCCAAGAAAACTGCTGCCGATCATGCCGACGAGTCCGGAGAACGCCGCGGAGATTCCCACCGCTGTTCCGGTCTTTTTCTTAAACCAGTTTCCAAGAATGATCGGCGCCGGGATCATGCAGACAAAGGATGAGGCAATTCCCTGAATGATGCCTGTCACATGCCACTGCCACAGTTCATGGAAGGTACCCATGAGGGCTGCGCAGCCTCCGTAGATGACAGCTGCAATGCTGATCACGATCCGTACATCATGTTTCCGAAAGCTTGTCGCCACAAATGGCAGCGCCAAAGCAGAACTGATGCAGTAGAGCATCCGGTACATCGTGAGCTTTCCCAACTCAAATCCCAGCTCTTTGCAGATCGGGGAGTAAAAGACACCGGCACAGTTGTTGATAAGTCCCAGAGTCGCCCCCTGCAGGATGCAGCAGCCCGCAAGGATGAACCAGGCGTAGTGCAGTCTGTTTTTCTTTTGTTCCATTGTTATTTCTGCCTTTCCCCAGCTTTTTTCTTTTCCGCATATCGCCGGTATCCGGCTGTCCGCTCCGAAAGATTCCGGCTGCATGTCCGCCCGGTCCCAGCTCCGTCACTCACTCTTATGGCAGGCGTCCGGCCTCTGCGGGCATGCTGAATAAATCTGCGGAATATTCTTTATTCCTTAAAGTTATATTGTAGCATTATTTCTCCCATTTTCCCATATTTTTTTCATCTTTTTGCCATAAAGAACTTGCAGGATAAATCTTAAGTACTTATAATAGAAAACACGGTAACTGTTCATTACATCGAAACAGTACCGCAGTAAAAAGACACTACCGCCCGACCCCGGCGGCAAAAAATACAATGCCGGTCAGACGGCAGAATGGAGGAATTTCCAATGGCAAAGAAAGAGATCGACTGGTCCAATATCGGATTCGGTTACATCAAAACTGATTACAGATATGTATCCAACTTCAAAGATGGTTCCTGGGATGAGGGGACTCTTACAACTGATGATATGATTACCTTAAACGAGTGTGCATGCGTATTCCAGTATGCGCAGACCTGCTTTGAGGGCTTAAAGGCATACACAACGGAGGACGGCCACATCGTAACCTTCCGCCCGGACTTAAACGCTGAGCGTATGATGAACTCCGCAGCAAGACTTGAGATGCCGCAGTTCCCGAAGGAGCGCTTCATTGACGCGATCACAAAGCTGGTTGCAGCAAACGCTGATTTCGTTCCGCCGTATGGTTCCGGCGCAACTCTTTACATCCGTCCGTATATGTTCGGTACAAACCCGGTAATCGGTGTGAAGCCGGCAACCGAGTACCAGTTCCGTGCTTTCTGTACACCGGTCGGCCCGTACTTCAAGGGCGGCGCTAAGCCGATTACGATCCGTGTCACAGATTTCGACCGCGCGGCACCTCACGGAACAGGCCACGTAAAGGCCGGCTTAAACTACGCAATGAGCTTACATGCCATCGTTGATGCTCACAAACAGGGCTATGATGAGAATATGTACCTCGATGCCGGTACAAGAACCTATGTTGAAGAGACAGGCGGAGCAAACTTCATCTTCGTTACAAAAGACGGCACAGTCGTAACACCGAAGTCCGACTCTATCCTTCCGTCCATCACACGCCGCTCCATCCTCTACGTTGCTGAGCATTACCTCGGCTTAAAGACAGAGGAGCGTCCGGTTCCGTTTACAGAAGTAAAAGACTTCGCTGAGTGCGGTCTCTGCGGTACCGCTGCTGTTATCTCTCCGGTCGGCAAGATCGTAGACCACGGCAACGAGATCTGCTTCCCGAGCGGCATGGAGAAGATGGGTCCGGTGATCCAGAAGCTCTACGACACATTAACAGGCATCCAGATGGGCCACATCGAGGCACCGGAAGGCTGGATCCATGTGATCAAATAATTAACCGAGTGAATTGTATCAGAGCAGGATTCCTTTTTGGGAGTCCTGCTCTTTTTTCTTTATAATTTTTTTATACCGGACTCCCTTGCTTTTCCAGAATCCACATGTTAAGATACACCTAAGCAAGGTTTCTAATGAATTCTATTATCTAATATCATCTAAGCCGGATTCGGCATCTGAAGACTCTTTGCTAAAACACCCAAATAACCGGCAGGGAGTCGAAAGAAGCACTTTCCTGCCTAATCTCAGGAAAGGAAGGTCTGGTATGAAACAACAGAATCATTATGCTTATGATATTCCGGCGGAGTATGCGGATATCATTGATCCTTCGAAGGTAAATCTCAGTGATTTTGCCTTATTTCTGGCGGTCATGAAGCGTAAAAAGGCACATGAATGCGTGCTGAGTATTATTTTAGGGGAACCTGATCTGAAGCTGAATCAGGTTCATGTGGAGGAAGTTGTACTTAACGCAAAAGGAGAACGGGGCATCCGGCTGGATGCATGGGCGGTATCTGAGGATTCTCGACATTTTGCGACGGAAATGCAGAATGACTCAGACATCGATGATGTGCGAAAACGATCAAGGTTTTATCAGGGACTTTTGGACAGTCCGATACTGAAGTCCGGAAGGAAGACAAAATACCGCCATCTGCCTTCAACGATCGTGACATTTATCACTCAGAAGGATATTTTCGGGAAAGACCGCGCAATGTATACGTTTACTGAGCGGTGTCATGAGTTTCCCGAGATGGAGTTAGAAGATGGAACTAAGAAAATATTTTTAAATATGACCAGCAAGAATGGACGGGATGAGCTTGTGAGTTTTCTTCAATATTGTAA
>CAKRNI010000198.1 GCA_934370915.1 uncultured Lachnospiraceae bacterium | reverse complement strand
ACCGGCTTGATCGCCATGATCTCGTCGAATTCCTCCTGGGTGACGGATACATCCGCGTTGATCTTTTTCAGATCATTTTTTACAACGTCAAACGCGTCCTCCACAGACTCGGCGCGCCCCTCACGGACAGCACGCTGCATCCGCTCTACAGTCACCGGATGAAGATAACAGGACGGAACCGGAAGTCCGAGATGGAGACTGTCCACATAGCCCGTAACGGCTTCTTCCGCCGCCGCAAGACGTTTTTCGATGGCTTTCCGGTTATTCGTACTCGTCGGCATGACATTCGCTCCGGAGAACAGGAAGATCGCCGCCATTCCGAAGAGGACAAAGTATACGGCAAACGCGTCATGGTTCATAAAGGAGAATACGCCGTATGCAAGTGCCGCCGCCCCCATGACTACCATGAATAAGGCGAGCCATTTGTAAAACGGCTTTGTCTTCTCATACGTTCTCTTTTTCTTTGCCGCATTGGTGAGCTCTGTGAACAGGGACAACCGCTTCGTGAGGGCTGTTTTTGCCTGTTCCAGTACATTTACCGTCTCCTTCGCCTGCTCAGAAAGCGGAACGAGACATTTCTCCGCCTGCTTTTTCTCAGCTTCCGCAAGGCGCTTTTCCGCCGCTTCACTCACGGTCTTTATCTGCGGGAACCGTTCCTTCACGGATGCCACGAAAGCGTCCACCTGGTCCTCATACTTAAAGTTGCACTGTTTTTCCTTACCGTCCTCATAGACAACCACCAGATACGGCATCGTCGCAAACAGCCCCTTTCCGGTGAATCCGCCTTTGCTCATCGCCACGCGCTTAAAGACACGGGAGACGGAAGTTACCGGGACATAATACCGCCGCTCCAGATAAAAGCTGTTGAGGTACAGAGCCTCTTTTCCGATTCCGCAGGGACCGATCTTCTTACAGTGCTTTTTGTCCTCTGAAAGAATACTCTCCGGAATCTCTTTTTCTCCAAGTTTTGCCGGTTTTAAAAACATAACTCTCGCCTCCCAAATACTGAATAACCAGTATAAGCTGCCCTCAGCCTTTCACCGGGGCAGCTTATACTTTCTGCATCATCTGCAGTCAGACACTCCCAGCTTTGCAGCCTGTCTTTCGTGTCATTATAATCTTACATTATACGGTCTGTTTCTTCGTTGCGCGGATGAAGATTCCAAGGAATACGACCGCAAGTACGATACCTACCGGGTACGCAACTGCAGTACCGAGGTTTAAGCACTCTTTTGCACAGAAGAAATATGTCATGGAAACAGCGCTCATGAAGGTTGCCGGAACTGCTGTGAGCCAGTAGTTCTTCTTTGCCTTGTAGAGGTACATGCTTGCTGTCCAGAGAACGATCATAGCCAGTGTCTGGTTTGTCCAGCTGAAGTATCTCCATACGATGCTGTAATCCATATGTCCGACGATAGCGCCGATTCCAAGTAACGGTACGCAGAGAATCAGACGGTTCTTCCAGTTCTTCTGGTCAACCTTGAACCAGTCAGCAAGTGTTAAACGTGCGCTTCTGAATGCTGTATCACCGGAAGTGATCGGGCAGGCGATAACACCTAACATAGCAAGAGCAATGCCGACACCGCCCATGGTCTTCTGGCAGACATCATAGATGGCTGCGGACTGACCGTTCTTCATGATCTCTGCGAGACCAGTGTTTAAACCACCTGTCACTTCGTAGAGAGAGCATCCTGCTGCTGCCCAGATCAGGGCGATAATACCTTCACATACCATTGCGCCGTAGAATACGAAATGACCCTGTTTCTCAGATTTCATGCAGCGCGCCATAAGAGGTGACTGTGTTGCGTGGAAACCGGAGATCGCGCCGCAGGCAACGGTGATGAACATGAAGCTCCATACCGGTGTTCCGCTCGGATGCATGTTTCTGAAATTGCTCCAGATCTCGGGGATCACATATTCCGGTTTTGTGAATATACCAAATGCAACACCGAGTGCCATGATGATCAGGCAGATACCAAAGATCGGATAAATCTTACCAATGATCTTGTCGATAGAAATAAAGGTTGCGATAAAATAGTAAGCCAGAATGATCCAGAGCCACATCTCTTTGTTTGCGACCATGCCCTGCGCTCCGCTGTTGCTGAACAGGGTTACGATCAGACCGGCCGGGCCAACTGCGAAAACAGTACCGACCATCACAAGAAGTACAACACTGAATACACGCATTACGTTCTGCATCAGGCCGCCGAGGTAGATTCCGCATACCTCTGAGATTGAAGCACCGTCGTTTCTCTCGGACATCATGCCGGAGAAGAAGTCGTGAACACCGCCGGCAAAAATCGTACCGAAGGTGATCCACAGGAATACGATCGGTCCCCACAATGCACCCTGCATGGCTCCGAAGATCGGGCCCAGACCAGCGATATTAAGAAGCTGGATCAGGAAAAGCTTCCACTGGGGCATAACCACATAGTCGACGCCATCGTTGATTCTGACTGCCGGTGTCTCTCTGTCATCCGGACTGAAAATGTTATTTACGAGGTTGCCGTAGACAAAGTAACCTCCGATCAAAAGTGCCAGACAGACGAGAAAACTAATCATACAAATCCCTCCTTGAATATACATTATGCTTAGTTCTTTTTCTTCAAGCAAATGCATTATAGTATATTTTGCACAATTTTTAAAGGTGGTCTGCATGAACAGCATGGTTATCTGCACAAACGGCACTCCTTTCGTCATGAACGGAGTGCCGCAGCTTCTCTTTCTGTCAGCTGATCTTTAACAGCTGTTTTAATGTTTTCAGTTTTTCTCTTCCCACCGGGAGTTCCCGGCTCTCATACCCCTTCATATGTACGGAAAGTCCGTTTCCGCTGCCTGCAAAGAGTTCCGAAATAAATGACAGATTTATGAGATAACTCTTATGGATCCGAAAGAACCCGAAGTCTGCCAGCTTTTTCTCAAGTTCTCCCAAAAGCTGGTTGACCTCATAGGATTTCGATGTGGTGTGGACCACACAGCCATGTCCGTCGGTCTCCGCATACACGATCTGGGCGATCTCCAGAAACAGGATTCCGTGGCTGGCCGTCACAGGGATCTTGCCGAATACCGTCGATCCGCTCTTTTCTTCCACACCTGCGTTTGCCTGCTCTGCTCCCTGTTTTTCTGCTGTTACCGGTTCCGTTTTTTCCTCCGGCTCCTCCATTTTCCGCGCAGGATCAAGTTTTCCTTCCCCAATGCACTTTTTCACAACATGATGCACCCGCTCCGGATCGAACGGTTTTAAAATATAATCATCGATCTCCATCTCATATGCTTTCGCGGCATACTGGGAATAGGCGGTGGCAAAGACGATCTTCGCCCCAGGAAACAGCCGTTTTGCCGTAGCTGCCAGCGTCGTCCCCTCCATGTCCCCGAGGTCCATATCCACAAAGATCAGATCAAACGAATCTGCCTCATTAAACATCTTTAAGGCGTCCGCTCCGCTCTCCGCTTCCGTGATCTCACAGTCCGGAAGCACTTCCTTCACTCTGCGGATCAGCATTTTTCTTGCCGGTCTCTCATCATCGATCACTGCGATTTTCAAAACATCTCCCCCTGTCTCTCATAGTTTCCCCGATGTATAAAAGCTTCCCGGTCACGGTATTTTCCTGTCAGCTTTCTGCCTGATACGGAATACAGAACGAAACATCCGCCCCGTCATCCGTATTCCGGATCTCCAGTCCATAACGCTTTCCGTATGTACTCTTCAAACGTTCATTCACATTTTTTAATCCCACGCTTCCGGTCTTGTTTCCGGTCAGGATCCTCTCTGCCTCTTCCGGTTCAAGGCCTTTTCCATGGTCCCTGACCCCGATCCGCACCAGATCCTCCCCGGTCCCGCTCTGCACCCGTTTTGCCGAGATCTCCACTCTGCGCACCCCGTCCGGGCTGTTTCCATACCGGACAGCATTCTCCACAATAGGCTGCAGGATAAAGGACGGAACCTGACAGGAGAGACCGTCTTCCACGTTGATCTCCACCCGGAGCTTCTCCTCAAATCTCGCCTTCTCGATCTCCAGATACGTCCGGACATGGTTGATCTCCGTATCGATATCCAGCATGTACTGGTCATTCTCCAGAGTCTGGCGGTAGTAGGACGCTAACGTCAGGATCAGGTCACTGGCCTTTCCCGCGTCCTCATCACAGATGCAGGAGATCGTATTCAGCGCGTTGTAGAGAAAATGCGGGTTTACCTGGGACTGCAGCGCCTTAAACTCCGCTTTTTTCCGCAGCTTCTTCTGATATTCCACATTGTAGACTCCTAACTGTGTGGAAAACATCTTCGCAAGCTCCTCCAGAAAATCCCCGATGCTCCGTTCCACACGGCGTCTCTTTTTTACGACAATGGACAGACTTCCGATCTTCTCATCGCCGGCCATAACCGGAACTGTCACCGTCACAAGGGAATGGAACAGCGGCCGGATCTCCTCATCGAGATCTTCCTCCCAGATACACTCTGCTTTCATTCCTTTTGCCGGTCCTGTCAGATGTTCCAGAAACTTTTCCCGGCGGAAACGGCTGTCATCGATCAGGGAACTCACCGCCAGAACTTCCTTTTCATCCGTGATGATCACCGCCTGACATGGGATCTCACCGAAAATGATATCGGTCACGGCTTCCATATTTTCCCGCTTTCCGAGACCTTTTCTCAGATAGACGAGACTCTTGTCCGCGATTCCCATGGAAAGACGCATCCGCTCCGCAAACAGGCTGTCCTCGCGCATATATACCATATCAAAGGTCTTGAAAAAGAGCACCATTCCCACAGAATTCATCACGATCATCGGGACGGCGATCTTTCCCACAAGTTCCATGGCCGC
>CAKRNI010000197.1 GCA_934370915.1 uncultured Lachnospiraceae bacterium | reverse complement strand
TTAAAATACGGCTGTTCCGCGAGGATCTCCCGGATCGCCTCTGCCGTTTTCCGCTCCTCATCCGTATCCGAAATTCCGGGAACTGATACGATCCTGTTTAAATATTCATAAACCTTCTCTTCCATCCGGCACACTCCTTATATCATATTAGACCAGTATCTTAAGTTATCAGTAATTATACTATCCATCTGGGATTTTGCAAGATAAAAGCTGTGCTGTAAATATGAAAAAAAGCACCCCGCCGAGTGCTTTTCTTCAACAAAATAATTATTTGAAAAAGGGAGGAGAGCTGATAATCACTTATCAGCTCGAGTATTATGAAAAAAATCTTATAAGCAGCATCTATATCAGATGTCTTTCTGTTTATGGTTATATGATATCCATAAAACATGAAGAAATCGTGTGAATTGTGTAAAAGAATTTTGAAAACTTTTTGAACAAGATATGAACACAATAAAGGGCAATTTTGTACCACCGCAGGCTGTATCGGACACACTCTCCGGTGTGGGACAGCAGCTATGAATCCCGATTTTCCCCCGGCGCATGGATCTCTCCCGCCAGCAGTATCAGCGCCGCAAGATTCGGCACCGCCATCAGTCCATTAAAGATGTCCGAGACCTCCCACACCGTCTCCATCGCCCCGAGGCACCCGCAAAACGCCGCCAGAAGATATCCCACCGTGTAGACCGCCGGGATCTTTCCCGAGATCTTCCCGCCAAGATACTCCGCCGCCTGCCGCCCCATATAGTACCATGCGATGATCGTGGAGAACGCGAACAGCACCACGCAGACCGCCACCGCGTACCCGCCAGGACTCCCAAGCGCTGTAAAAAAGCAGAGGCTTGTGAGCGATGCCCCGTTCTCCGCCCCGAACTCCGAGACCGTCCCGCTGCCCGCCACACAGAGGATCACAAGCGCTGTCAGCGTACAGCTCACGATGGTATCAAAAAATACCTCAAAGATCGCCCACTGCCCCTGAAGCTCCTCCTCCGCCATCTCCGCGCTTCCGTTCAACACCGCAAGGCTCCCGAGCCCCGCCTCATTGGAAAACACACCTCTGGCGATCCCATAGCTGACGCATCGGGAGATCCCGTACCCCGCGACTCCGCCAACGGCGCTGCGGAAGGAAAATGCATCCGCCAGAATCCCCAGGATCACTCCCGGTACATTCCCGGCATACAGAATGATCACCGCCAGCGCTGCTGCCGTGTAAAGCCCCGCAGACAATGGAACAAGCCGCTCCGCCGCAAGGAAGATCCGCCGTCCGCCGCCTGCCAGCACGTTCCCCGCAAGGACCACAAGGATCACCCCCACCGCAGCCTCCGGGATCCCGTACACATAGGACACCGTCTCCGAGATCGCGTTCGCCTGTACCATACTGCCCATCCCAAACGCCGCCGGAATACAGAAAAATCCGTAGAGAACCGCCGCCCCGGGACATCCCAGCCGCTTTTCCAGATAGATCATCGGTCCCGCCATCCATCCGCCGTCCCGGCCTTTTTCCCGATAACGGATACCGAGGACCGTCTCTCCATAAGCCGTCGCCATCCCGAGAAATGCCGACACCCACATCCAGAACACAGCACCGGGTCCGCCGGCGATCACAGCCGCTGCAACCCCCGTGATATTTCCGGTCCCTATGGTTGCCGCTAACGCCGTACATGCCGACCGGAACGATTCCCGGTGGTTCTTCCGATCCCGTAAAAGATTCCCAATGGTCGCATCCCACCAGCGCGGGATCTTCCTGATCTGAAAAAACCGGATCCGCACACTGTATACAATGCCCACCAGCAAAAACAGCACCGGTGTCCATGGTCCCCAGACGATATCATGAATCTCTCCTGTCAAATTCATTCCATATCACGCACCGCCGCCCGGAAACCGCATTTTCCATCCCTCTGCATATCAATTCCACTCTCTTCGGACACGAAAAAGTTCCCTGCCGCCTGCGCCCGCCTCTCTCATTTCTTACTACGTTTTATTCCCATTTTCCCACATCTATGCTATAATAAATACAGTGTCTGCCACTGGCAGTTTTATTTGCACAAGCAGCAAGCCAAAGTCCGCGCTGATGTGAGACCTTGGCATTTTTCTTTCAGAGGAGATGATTCCTGTGCCGGGATTTACGACCCACTACCTGTTCGGTGTGAAAGCTTACAATGATCTGCCGAACAATTATTTAAAACACGTGATATCCAAATACCGCTGGCTCTACCAGCTTGGTCTTCAGGGACCTGATATCTTCTTTTATAATGTTCCGATCCTGCGTCACAGGGACTACCGCAACGTCGGTTCCCATATGCATGAGTATCAGGTCAACGACTTCTTTAAAAACAGCCTTCTGGAGCTTTCTGAGATCCATTCGAGGCAGCAGAAGGAAGAAGCTGCGGCGTTTCTTGCGGGATTTATCTGCCACTATATCGCCGATTCGATCTGCCACCCGTTCGTCTACGGACGGATCCGGTATCAGACCGATAAGAAAAAGACCGAGTGCCATGGTCTCCACGCAGCTCTGGAAAACGATATCGATGCGATCCTGCTCTGGAAATTCAAGCACAAAAAGCCATCCGAATTCAATCAGGCAGCTTCACTCTGCTTAAATGGCCAGGAAAGCCAGTTTATCTCACGATATCTGAGCCGGTGCATCAACCGCACCTACTACCAGATCACGGAAAAAAATAATTTTCAGGTCACAGACGGAATGGTCGCCCGCTCGATCTTCGCGATCCGTTTCGGAAGCCGGATTCTGTCCGATCCCGAGGGGCATAAGACCCATGTGATCGGTTCTCTGGAATCCATCTTCTTAAAGCATCCGATTGCGTCAAAAAAACTGGTGACAGACAAACTTTCCGCTCAGGTCCGTGAGATTTTAAATCTGGATCACGAGGTCTGGACAAATCCATGGGATAATTCCATCGCTTCCACGGCCTCCTTCCCGGATCTGTACCACCAGACACTAAAAAAATGCCACTCTGTCTATTATTACCTCAATGCATTCCTGATCGCGAATGTCCCTGCCGGACCGCCGGATATGTCCGCGCTTCTGGCGGAGCTCGGCAACTATTCCTACCACAGCGGACTCGATGTGGGCTGACCTGACGCAGATGGTATGACTTTGGATCATGCCCCCTGAAACTCGTTTCAGGTGCATAATAATTAAAACGGAAAAGGAGAATTCTATTATGAAACCATTGATCTTACTGACCGGAGGAACCGGAGCCGCAGCAAACGGAACGCCGACCTGGGCGTTAAACCAGAACTATGCGGAGAACATCCGCCGCGCAGGCGGAATCCCGATCCTTGCAGTCAACAACGACTGTGCTGAGGAGTACGCAGATCTCGCTGACGGTCTTCTCTTAAGCGGTGGCAAGGATGTTGATCCGAAGCTCTACGGTCAGGAAAAGATGTTTGACTTCGTTATCACAGACCCGCAGCGCGACGATCTGGAATACAAGATCATCAAGGCCTTCGTTGACCGTAAGAAACCGATCTGGGGCATCTGCCGCGGAATCCAGATCTTAAACGTATATTTCGGCGGTACTCTCACTCAGGATATCCCGACACAGCTCGGCGGTGACCACTCCAAGGGAGTCTGCCATCCGGTAACGATCAAGAAAGATTCTATCTTAGGAAACCTTTACGGCGAGTCCATGGAAGTAAACAGCTACCACCATCAGTCTCTCGACAAACTCGGCGAAGGTCTTCAGGCCATCGCATGGGGCGAGTCCAACGGACACACCTTCACAGAGGCTGTGCAGCATGAGACTCTTCCGATCTGGTCTGTACAGTGGCACCCGGAGCGCATGACCGGCCCGGTCACAAACCCGAAGGAGTGCGCAGACTCTCTTCCGATGTTTGAGTATTTCGTAAAGCAGTGTGCAAAATAAGCCGCGTCAATAAACGCAGGTCTACGCACTTACTGCGCTGACCGTAAGAAAATATGACAACGAAAAATGGCAGAACGCCTTTCCGGATCACTCTGAAAAGCATTCTGCCATTATATTGTCTTAATTATTTATTCTATTGAAATTATTCCAACTAATTACTTGGAAGCCTTCGTCTCGTCCAGCTTCTTCGGTGAATCGTCAGCAACGTCTTCCGGACCTTTCGCAGCTGTCTCGTTGCTCTTAAGGTCGATCTTCTCGCCAGCCTTATAGCTCTTATCTACAAGTGCCTTTCCACCCTCTGTAACAACTTTTACATCAAGGGAGAACTGGTTCCAGAGTGTTCCGAAGGAATCCGCGCTGGAATTCTCGAGATCCATGCTCTGTGCAGCGATGATATCGTTGAACTGTTTTACCATTGTTACGGCATATTCCATAGCGTCATCGTTTGTTGTGTCATTCTTTACTGTCCAGGTAAGGCCGATGTTTAATGCGGTCTCATCGTAAGTGAACTCCATCTTTACAGACTGCGGGAATGCGGATGTGTCGTTGAACAGTCCGTCGCACTCACTCTGTGCCTGCTCCCAGTCGTACATCGTTGTCTCTACCGTCTCATCCTCAACAAGGAAGTTCTGGTCTCTCGGCAGTGTCTCGTCATCGTCATCGGACTCCAGCTTTGCCGGATCTACTTCTTCGCTTCCGGATACCGGTGCATCTGTTGAAATGCTGCTCTTTGTACATCCGCCAAGGGCAAGAACTACTAAAGACAGCACAGCCATTCTCTTTAATAATTTCATAATAAAACTCCTCCTCTGAATTCAACGGATCTCCCGCTCTGATGGTCAGGATTCTCCGGGAAATCGGCATACTCACGTATTATATACGATTCCTTTTTATTTTTGAAGTCCTTTTCTCAAATTTACACAAATAATTCATGATTTTGTAATGTTTTTCC
>CAKRNI010000196.1 GCA_934370915.1 uncultured Lachnospiraceae bacterium | reverse complement strand
ATTGTGGACGTCTTCGAGGCATGTATCGACGGAACGCTCGATCAGGTCGACTTAAAGTTCGACAATGACCGCGCGACCGTATGTGTGATCTTAGCGTCCGACGGCTACCCGGTAGAGTACAAAAAGGGATTCCCGATTGAGGGCCTTGAGAAATTCAAGGGAAAAGACGATTACTATGTCTTCCATTCCGGCACAAAGTTCAACGAAAACGGCCAGATCGTCACCAACGGCGGCCGTGTCCTCGGTGTGACCGCCACCGGAAAAGACTTAAAGGAAGCCAGAAAGAAAGCCTATGAGGCGACGGAATGGATCTCCTTCGAGAATAAGTATATGAGACATGATATCGGTAAGGCGATCGAGGATATTCACTCATAATTTAACAGAAATATTGATAGCTGTTCGAACAGGAAACAATTGATGATACAGGAAACAGGGACATTGGATGATTAAGAAATCAAATGTCCCTGTTTTTGGTTCAAAGACGATCTCCTGTCATTTATAAATTGCGGGTGTTTTGCAGGCAGTAATCTTCATTTGCGTCGCCAATACCGTTTCGGAAATCATGATATTGCAATTTTCGCGGTGTTCATATAATATGAAGGTGTGTGTTTGTATGAAAATGCAACGAAATGGCAAAGGTTCGGGGATTATGCAGAAAGGGGATTTTTATGGCAAAGAAAATGGAAGAGGGGTACGGAACAAAGGTTCTGATGAATGTGGCGGATGCGGCTCATGTGGATCTTTCGGAGTTTTCAGAGGAGAAAGCGAAGGAGACGAGAAGGTTTCATGAGAGCATTCCGGTGTATAACCGGACGCCGCTTGTGGATTTACGGGGGCTTGGGGAAAAGCTTGGCGTAAAAGGAATCTATGTGAAGAATGAAGCGGAGCGCTTTGGCATGAAGGCGTTCAAGGGACTTGGCGGAACGTACGCGATGTTCCGGATCCTGTGCAGGGAACTTGGTCTTGACCCGGAGAAGGTTGATTTTTCAGAGTTTCAGAAGGAGGAAACCCGGGAGAAGACTGCGAAGTATACCTTTGTGACTGCAACGGACGGAAACCACGGAAAGGGCGTTTCCTGGGCCTCCGGACTCTTTGGCGCACGAGCTTACGTTTATATGCCGAAAGGCACCGTAAAGGCCCGTGAGGAGGCCGTACGGCAGGCTGGTCCGGCGGAGGTGACGGTCACGGACTGGAATTACGATGATACGGTGAAATATGCGAAGAAGATGAGTGAGGAACACGGCTGGTTCCTGATTCAGGATACTTCCTGGGACGGATATGAAGAGATTCCCGGATGGATCATGGAGGGGTATCTCACGATGGCATCGGAGGCGGCGGAGCAGATCGAGGCAGCGGGAGAGATTCCGACCCATGTGTTTTTGCAGGCAGGCGTCGGCTCCATGGCGGGGGCTGTCGCAGGATATCTTGTGAACCATTACGGGGAGAAAGCGCCGAAGATCATGATCGTGGAGCCGGACGTGGCGGATTGTATTTTTAGATCTGGGGAAGCAAGGGAACTTTGCTCGGTGGACGGAGCGCCGGAGACCATCATGGCGGGATTAAACTGCGGAACACCGTGTAAATCTATATGGCCGGTGTTAAAGAAGCTTCCGACGGCTTATGTCACCTGTAAGGACTATGCGGCGGCCCACGCCATGAGGACTTACGCAAAGCCGGTGGGGGATGACCCGGTGATCGTGTCCGGTGAGTCCGGAGCTTCGGCCATGGGAGCTGCGCTGATGGTATTGGAACGCCCGGAGCTTGAAAAGGCAAGAGAGGCTCTTGGGCTGGGAGCAGATTCAGTGATCCTGCTCATCAACACGGAAGGCGATACGGATCCTGTATCCTATCGGAATATTGTGGAGTGCGGGGCGTATCCGCTGCCGTAAAGGTGAATGGAAATTATAAAGTGTTTATGATATAATGAGCGAAAGAGAGTCATAGAGAGCTTGCTCACTTTTTGCTAACGACAGAGTGAGTGAAAATTTAGTTGGAATGGGGGCGAGGAGACGTATGGCAGGATTGCAGAAACTTCCGGTTGGTGTGGAAGACTTTGAAGAGATTCGAAAAGAAAAATTTTACTATGTTGATAAAACGGGACTGATTGAGCAGCTGTTAAATAAATGGGGAAAAGTAAATCTTTTTACGCGTCCTCGCAGATTCGGAAAATCTCTGAATATGAGCATGCTGCGAAGCTTCTTTGAGATTGGAACGGACCCTGAACTATTTAAAGGTCTGTACATTTCAGAAAATCAGGAACTGTGTGAATCATATATGGGAAAATT
This sequence comes from uncultured Lachnospiraceae bacterium, assembly GCA_934370915.1. Taxonomy (GTDB): domain Bacteria; phylum Bacillota; class Clostridia; order Lachnospirales; family Lachnospiraceae; genus Pilosibacter. The sequence continues at coordinate 2,582 of CAKRNI010000196.1, read as the reverse complement.
CCCGGTTATTTTTATCAGTTTAAAGGGAGTAAATGCAGAGAATTTCGAGAATGCTCAAAAAATTCTGGTAAAGATCATTAATGGGGAGACAAGACGGCTTCTCGGACATCTTGAACGCAGTCGTTTGAGTGATATTGACAGAAGAATGTTTGAAAAGTTATTGGAAGAGGATATGAATCAGGCATCTTTGGCATATAGTCTCCGTGAACTCTCAGAACTGCTTGAAAATTATTATAAAGAAAAAGTTATTATTTTGATCGATGAATATGATGTTCCATTGGCAAAAGCGAATACCCGGGGATATTATGATCAAATGGCACTGTTGATTCGTAACTTCTTTGAAAATGCCTTGAAAACAAACAGCAGTTTGAAATTCGCCGTTCTCACAGGCTGTCTCAGAGTTGCCAAGGAAAGCATTTTTACAGGTCTCAACAATTTTAAAGTATTTCCAATCACCAAAGTCGCGTTTGATGAGTATTTTGGGTTTACAGACCCAGAAATAAAGCAAATGCTTTCTTACTATGGGATGGAGCAGAAATACGATACAGTCCGGGAATGGTATGATGGATATCGGTTCGGAAAAGTAGATGTGTACTGCCCGTGGGATGTGATCAATTACTGCAGCGATCATATAGATGATCCGGACATTCCGCCGCAGAATTACTGGGCGAATACGAGTGGAAACGAAGTGATCCAGCAGTTCCTTGAATGTATGGGAAAGGAACAGAAGCTGACAAAAACAGAGCTGGAACGCCTGGTAAATGGGGAAATCGTCCAGAAGGAAATCAACCAGGAACTGACATATAAGGAGCTTTATTCTTCCATGGATCATCTGTGGAGCGCGCTTTTTATGACAGGCTACCTGACAACGCGTGGAGAGCCTGACGGAAACCGATATAATCTGGTTATTCCCAACAGGGAGATCCGGAATATCATTACAAACCATATCCTGAAGCTCTTTAAGGAAAATGTGGCGCATGATGGAAAAACGGTAAATGAATTTTGTAATGCGCTGCTCGCCGGAGATGCCGGATCTGTCGAGCAGATTTTTATGGAATATATGGCGAAGACCGTAAGTGTGCGGGATACATTTGTCCGAAAGCCGACGAAGGAAAATTTTTACCATGGACTGCTTCTGGGAATCTTAGGATATAAAGAAGGATGGTTTGTGACCTCGAATCGTGAGGCTGGAAATGGATTCAGCGACATCATGATCCAGATCGATGATGAAGATACGGGAATTATCATCGAAGTGAAATATGCGGAAAACGGTCATGAGGAACAGGAGTGCCAAAACGCACTGAGACAGATCGCAGAACAGGAATATATGGCGGCTTTCGAACAGAATGGCATTCATAAGATCCTGGCCTATGGAATTGCGTGCAACAGAAAAAAGTGCAGGGTCATGATGGAATCTTTCTCTTTACACATACCAAACTAGTAGGTATAATGGTATCTGGTCAATTGAAGTACAGACAGAATTGGAGATAGATATGTTAAATCAGTTCTCGAGAACACAGCTCCTTTTGGGAGCGGAAAATATGTACCGCCTCGCGAAGGCGAAGGTGGCGATCTTTGGAATCGGCGGAGTCGGCGGATATGTGGCTGAGGCGCTGGCAAGGAGCGGAGTCGGCTCTTTTGTTTTGGTGGATGACGATAAGGTCTGCCTCACGAACATCAACCGCCAGATCATCGCGACGAGAAAGACCATTGGACAGTACAAGGCGGAGGTCATGCGTGACCGGATCCTGGAAATCAACCCGGATGCCCAGGTGGAGGTTAGAAAGTGCTTTTACCTTCCGGAAAACGCCGACGAATTTGATTTCACAGAGTATTCCTATGTGGTGGATGCTGTGGACACCGTGACAGCAAAGCTTGAGATCATCATGAGAGCCATCAGCTGCGAGATTCCGGTCATCAGCAGCATGGGGGCAGGAAACAAGCTGGACCCGACACAGTTCCATGTGGCAGATATCTATAAGACCAGCATGTGTCCGCTTGCGAAGGTCATGCGCCGCGAGTTAAAGAAGCGCGGAGTGAAGAAATTAAAGGTGGTTTATTCCACAGAGCCGCCGGTAGAGCAGCAGGAAGACATGAGCATCAGCTGCCGGAAAAACTGTATCTGCCCGCCGGGCGCAAAGCATAAGTGTACCGAACGCCGCGCGATCCCGGGAAGCATCGCATTTGTTCCGTCTGTTGCGGGACTGATTCTGGCAGGGGAGGTCGTGAAGGATCTCTGTGTGATGCCGCCGAAGAAAGCGGAGCAGCAGGAGAACGCGTAGTTTCCTTTGGGGCAGCATGAATTTAAACTGCATTTAGAAAGATGGAAAAGGATACCAAAGAGGTGTCCTTTTTTATTTATGCGAGCAACGAGCCAAAGTCCATGATTGAATGAGACCTTGGAGACTGCCGCAATAACTTGAGAAGCTCGCAAAGCGTGCTCCTCATAGTTTATACGGACAAGAAGATAAAGTTCAGACTCGCATATAACTGATAATTCATTCTCACATACGAGCTATTCATAAGGATTATTTGACAGCACACATTATAAACGTGTATAATAAAAAATTGTACATGCCAAT
>CAKRNI010000195.1 GCA_934370915.1 uncultured Lachnospiraceae bacterium | reverse complement strand
ATCATATCAACACGTCTCTGATGACGTCCGCCCTCGAAGCTTGCGCCAAGCCACTCGTCGACGATCATCTTTGCAAGCTCGCTTCCAACGACGCGTGCACCAAACGCGAGGATGTTGGAGTTGTTGTGCATTCTGGAAAGCTTTGCAGTGTACGGCTCGCTGCAGACACATGCGCGGATGCCTTTTACCTTGTTTGCGGCCAGGGAGATACCAACGCCTGTTCCGCAGATAGCGATTCCGAGATCTGCCTCGCCGTCAGCGACAGCGCGGCCGACTTTCTCACCGTATACCGGGTAGTCACAGCTCTCTGTGGAGTCGGTTCCGAGGTTTAATACTTCGTAGCCTTTGCTCTCAAGATGCTCTTTGATGATGTTCTTCAGCTCTACTGCAGAATGGTCGTTTGCGATTGCGATTTTCATTTCTTTCTTCTCCTATAATTGTGATAGTGTGACTGGAAATTACTTTGCCAGTTTATAATATTTTGAATCCGTCCAGAAGGACTGTACGGTTTCATGCACATATTTACATATCGTCTCCGTCATCCGCATCTTCAACCTGAAAGAACAGCTGGATCAGGTCAAGTCTGGAGGTCATGGACACTAAAAGCATGTCCATGGCGGTGATGGCGGCCATAGATTCCACCACAACGACAGCTCTCGGAACAACAACCGGATCGTGGCGTCCGTGGATCACGAGATCGATATTCTCACCGTCCTTTGTAACGGTTTCCTGCGATTTCGCAATGGACGGGGTCGGTTTGAAGGCAGCCCGGAATACCACATCACTTCCGTCGCTGATTCCGCCGAGAACACCGCCGGCATGGTTCGTCTCCTTAACGATCTTGTCTCCGTTCATACGGAACTCATCGTTGTTGTCGGATCCGCAGGCCTTTGTGGCAGCAAAACCGTCTCCGATCTCAAAGCCTTTGACAGCTCCGATGGAGAGGATCGCTTTCGCAAGGTTTGCGTCCAGTTTCTCGAATACCGGCTCGCCGAGACCTACCGGAAGACCGGAGATCACGCACTCAACGACACCGCCAACGGAGTCGCACTCTGCAATCTTCTGGTCGAGATAGATTTCCGCTGCCTTTGCGGCTTCGGCATCCGGAAGACAGAAACGGTTATTCCGGATCTCAGAAAGGTCCATGCGCTCCGGGGAAACCTCCACCGGTCCGATGGATTTCGCATATGCGGTCACGGAGATGTTTAATTTTTTTAGGAATTTCTCTGCGATAGCACCTGCCGCAACACGGCCGATAGTCTCTCTGGCGGAGGAACGTCCGCCGCCGCGGTAATCGCGGAAGCCGTATTTTTCTTCGAATGTATAGTCTGCGTGCCCCGGGCGGAAACAGGAGGCGATATTGGAATAGTCTTTTGAACGCTGGTCCGTATTCCGGACGATCATGGAGATCGGTGTTCCGGTAGTCTTTCCCTCGAAGACACCGGAAAGGATCTCGACCTCATCGCCCTCTTTTCTCTGGGTCGTAAAGCGGCTCTGGCCAGGTTTTCTGCGGTCTAAGAGCTTCTGGATATCGGATTCATCCAATGGAAGACCTGCCGGACAGCCGTCGACGACAACACCGATGGCTTTCCCGTGGGATTCTCCCCAGGTTGTTACTTTAAATATTGTGCCGATGGTAGAACCTGCTGCCATGTTGTATTATTCTCCAATCTTTACAATTTCACAGCAGTTCGGCTCGTTGACCTCGATGCTGCGGTCACTCATAACGAGAAGACCTTTTTCATAGTCGATCTTGAAGAAGGAAATACTTCCCTCGTGGTTGATGGAGGCGAGATGCTGTCCGTCCGGGAAGATCGCGATGTCCTTCGGGTAATCACCGCTGATTGGGAGACAGAAGCGCATGGTCAGCATACCGGTCTCTTCATCGCGGTCGTACATGGAAACGGTATTGTCTCCGGCATTGCTGCAGAATAAATGCTTCTCATCCGGGGATAAGTGCATTGCACAGGCTGCGGTCAGCTGGTTCGGCGCGGTTCCTGTTGAGGAGATCGTCTGAATCTTTTCAACGACCGGAACACGTTCCCCTTCCTTATAAGAAAAGACATCAATGGTATTTTTCAGCTCGTACAGAACATAGAAGAAGCGTCCATCGGAGCTGAACATAAAGTATTTCGGAGCGGACTCCAGCTCACAGCGGATCGTATCCACGAGGGTGATCTTTCCGTCCTTGTGGTCGAAGCGGTAAACCTTGATCTGGTCGATCCCGAGATCAGCTACCATTAAGAAACGCTCGTCCGGAGTCAGGCGGCTGCAGCTCACATGCGGACGGAAGCTGCGCTCCGCAACGGATCCGAGACCTTTATGGAAAACGCCGTCGGCGATTTGGCCTACGGAACCGTCCTTATTTAAATTAAGAACGGTGATCTTTCCATCATGGAAACCGGAGATAAAGATATAGTCATCATTTTTGCTCGTAGAGAGATGGCATCCGCGCATACCCCTGATATTTGCACTGTTTAATCGGGCGAGACTTCCATTTGGAAGAATGCGGAATGCGACTACGCCCTCGTCCGCGATCGAGTAGAGGATCTGTCCGTTCTGGGATGCTTTCAGATAGGAAGAATTGTCTACTTCAACTTCGCAGCGGTAGATGAATTTTCCTGCTTCAACATCCACATCATATACGGTGATTCCTTTTGCCTTTCCTGTGTAGGAATAAGAACCCACATAGGCCATGTATTTTCCTGTCATAGGTAATTTCCCCTTTACTTTCGATTCTCCGAAAAACGGATCGTCCGGCGCTTTTCGGAATTTCATAGATACGCTCATTTTATCATAATCTGTCCCGTTTGTTAATCGAAATCTGAAAATCTCCGGGAATCCGATGAAAGAAGGCCGGAATCCGGAATTTTATTTTAAAACGGGGGATGAAATCTATTGACAGAACAGGGAAATCATGAGTAAATATACAAGATGAAATTCTTGTCGTACAGTCATGTTTAGTGCTGTTCTGCGTCGAAAGGCAGCAGGACATTTGAATATTTTTACATTCAGGAGGAAAAAAGAATGGAGCATCCGCTCATTGATTTGTCCCATATTTGGAAGAGCTATGACGGGGATCTGATCCTTGATGATCTGAGTCTTTCAGTAAAGGAAAATTCCTTTGTGACACTGCTCGGTCCGAGCGGCTGTGGAAAGACCACAACGTTAAGAATCATCGGTGGATTCGAAAAACCTGACAAAGGCCAGGTGATCTTTGACGGCGAAGATATCACAAACACACCGCCGAATAAACGCCAGTTAAATACAGTTTTCCAGAAGTACGCCCTGTTCACCCACATGAGTATTGCGGAGAATATCGCGTTCGGTCTGAAGATCAAAGGCAAATCGAAGAGCTATATTGATGATAAGATCAAATATGCGCTGAAGCTTGTAAATCTGGACGGCTTTGAGAACCGCAGCGTGGATTCCTTGAGCGGCGGCCAGCAGCAGAGGATCGCCATCGCCCGCGCCATTGTAAACGAGCCGAAGCTCCTGCTTCTGGACGAACCTCTCGGTGCCCTCGACTTAAAGCTCCGTCAGGACATGCAGTATGAGCTGATCCGCCTGAAAAATGAGCTTGGAATCACCTTTATCTACGTCACCCATGACCAGGAAGAGGCACTGACGATGTCTGATACCATCGTTGTCATGAACCAGGGCTATATCCAGCAGATGGGAACCCCGGAGCAGATATACAACGAGCCGGAGAACGCCTTCGTCGCGGACTTTATCGGCGAAAGCAATATCGTGGGAGGAACGATGATCCACGATGAGCTGGTTGAGATCTTCGGCGCGAAGTTTGCCTGCGTGGATAAGGGATTCGGAAACAATAAACCTGTGGACGTCGTGATCCGCCCGGAGGACATCGACCTTGTGAAGCCGGAGGACGGCACACTCCAGGGCGTTGTCACGCACCTGATCTTCAAGGGCGTTCACTATGAGATGGAAGTTACGACCCCGGACGGCTACGAGTGGCTGGTACACAGCACGGACATGTTCCCGGTCGGACAGAAAGTCGGGATCCATGTGGATCCCTTCGATATCCAGATCATGAACAAGCCGGAGTCCGAGGACGAGGAGGCCGTGGGAGTCAATGAATAGAAAAGCATCCAGATTTCTGGCTTATCCTTATATGATATGGATGGCAGGATTTACGGTGATTCCGCTGCTCATGGTATTCTACTATGGACTGACTGACCGCAGCGGAGCATTCACGCTGGCCAATATTCTGGCGATCGGTTCCTCTGAGCATCTGAAGGCGCTCTGGCTCTCTCTGGTACTTGCCGGAGTCAGTACCGTGATCTGCCTGATTCTGGCCTATCCGCTGGCGCTGATCTTAAGAAAGCGCCATATCGGAAAAGGCAGCTTTGTGGTATTCATCTTCATTCTTCCGATGTGGATGAACTTTCTCTTAAGAACCATGGCATGGCAGACACTCCTTGAGAAGAACGGCGTGATCAATACCTTCCTCACGATCCTGCATCTGCCGAATATCGCGATCATCAACACCCCGGCGGCCATCATTCTCGGCATGGTCTACAACTTCCTGCCGTTTATGGTACTGCCGATCTACAATACGCTTGCGAAGATCGATGACAATGTGATCAACGCGGCGAGAGATCTTGGGGCGGACAACTACCAGACACTCACGAAGATCCTGCTTCCGTTAAGTGTTCCGGGAATCGTCAGCGGGGTTACGATGGTATTTGTGCCGGCCCTCACCACCTTCGTGATCTCAAACCTCTTAGGAGGCAGCAAGATCCTGCTCATCGGAAATGTTATCGAGCAGGAGTTCACAAAGGGAAGCAACTGGAACCTCGGTGCAGGACTTTCCATCGTGCTCATGGTATTCATCCTTCTCAGCATGACCATGATCGCAAAATACGATAAGGATGGGGAGGG
>CAKRNI010000194.1 GCA_934370915.1 uncultured Lachnospiraceae bacterium | reverse complement strand
TCGAGACTCTGGTTTCTGGAATTGACGACCATCTCCTTCATATCATCGACAAGATACCCCTCAACTCCGTAGAGGACCTTAAAAGTATCCCCTTTGTCGAGGGCGTGGTTCGCGTCCGGGAACGCCTGGACACAGCCGTGATCCGTTACCGCCAATGCCGGCATCCCCCACTTTTTCGCCCGTTTCACGAGGTCCTTCACCTCAGAGACACCATCCATATCACTCATCTTCGTATGGCAGTGGAGCTCCACGCGCTTCACCGGGGCGTTATCCACGCGCTTGGTGGTAAAATCTTCACTCTTCCTGATGCCCACAATAGAACCGATGGTCAGCTCGCCGTCAAACTTGTCGATGGTCGTAATTCCCTTGATCTTGATGAAGTTTCCTTCCTTGATAGCCGCAGTGGCATCCTCCTCCTGACCCTCTCTTAAGAACATCTTTACGGTAATACTGTCCGTAAAGTCTGTAAGATCGAAGATCATGAGCTTGTTTCCGCTCCGGAGTTCTCTCTTCTCCGCGCGGATCACCTTTCCGCGGATCACGACCTCGCCGATCTCACCGTCGATGTCATGGATATTCACCGCATCGCCCTCAAAATCGCGCCCGAAAAGGACATCCGGATTCTCCGACTTTCGGTACGGGATCCTTCCGTCGGAACCTTTCCGGAAACCTCCGGAGAATCCGCCTTTTCCTTTCTCGCCGAAGGTCTTCTTCGTGAATCCGCCGCCGTTTCCATTCTGTCCACCGCCCGCGGACTTTCCAACCTGGTTTCCGCCGCCCTTTCCAGCCGCGTCCGTCTTCTGCTTTGCAGCTCCAAAACCGGCCGATGTCTTGGTGCCGGAACCGTTCTTTCCACTGGCCGCCTTTCCTGGATCCACGCCGGCTCTGCCGCCGGAAGTTCCAGAACCGGCCGCACTTTGAGCTGCAATCTGTACGTCCGCATTTCCATTTTCATCCCCGAAGGTTCCGTTAAATCCGCTGTTTGACGGTCCTTCATCCCAGGGGGCACTCTCCGCTGCGCCTTCTAAGTAATTCTCCTCACTCTGGACACCTACAACGAGTTCTCCTCCCGGCTTCATGAATACCGGCTGGTCCATCGGGTCTTTCTTTTCACTCTCTTTATATAAAAACTCCACCTCGGCCGCAAGACCGCAGCGCTCCGTGAAGATCTTTTCCAGTACCCGTCCGACTTCCTTAGACCGCTCCCTGTAGATCAGATTGTCCTCGATGGTCATGACCATCTTATCGTCGGTAACGAACTTCGTGTCCGCCCGGCGGAGAATATTGTACTCGATCATACCGTAGCGCTTTAGCTCCATGAGGATACTGTCCCGGTAGACATCATAGAGCTTCTCCGGGGTATACTGTGCTGAGAGGCGGTATTTCTCCAGGATCTTGATTGTGATCGGTCTCCCGGGGAACAGCTGCTTCGCGATCCCCTCCTCTAAGGCATAAATATTCTTTTTATGGATCAGCCGGGGACTCCTGATATAAACACGAATAGAGCTTCTGTCCTTTGTCATGGTGACCTTTTCCACCATGACAAGCTTCAAAAGCTCTTTCAGTTCATCAGCAATATTAAGCCCCGGGAAAACTTCAAGGAATGGTTTTTCCATACTTATTTCTGCATCTCCTGCATCTTTAAAAGCTCTTCCCGAAGAACGGAAAGGAGTTCATGTTCCGGTACCTTTTTTATGATTTCTCCCTTTTTGATCAGGAGACCTTCGCCGATTCCACCGGCGATTCCGATATCTGCACTTCTCGCCTCACCTGGTCCATTGACCACGCAGCCCATAACAGCCACCTTCACGTCAAGGTCCATTCCGGCCACCATACTCTCCACCTGATTTGCGAGATGGATCAGGTCGATCTGGGTCCTTCCGCAGGTCGGACAGGAGACGACTTCCACGCCGCCCTTCCTGAGCCCTAATGTTTTCAGGATCAGTCTCGCGCTCTTTACCTCCTCCACCGGATCTCCGGTTAAGGATACCCGGATCGTATCGCCGATTCCTTCATGGAGAATGATTCCGAGACCGACGGAGGACTTGATATTTCCGGAAAGGATCGTACCGGACTCCGTAATTCCAACATGGAGCGGATAATGTGTCTTCTTTGCGATGAGCTCATGGGCTGCCACACACATTAAAACGTCGGAGGACTTGATGCTGATCACGATATTGTCGTAGCCAAGCTCCTCTACAACGGCAACTTCCTTTAACGCGCTCTCAACGAGAGCTTCCGCCGTAACTCCACCGTATTTTTCTAAAAGGTCTTTCTCCAGAGAACCGCTGTTTACACCCACGCGGATCGGAATCCCATACTCCTTCGCCTTATCGACAACCGCCTTTACCCGCTCTATCGCCCCGATATTGCCCGGATTGATGCGGATCTTATCGGCGCCGCTCTCGATGGCAGCGATCGCCAGCCGGTAATCGAAGTGGATATCCGCGACAAGCGGGATATGGATCTGTTTCCTGATCTCCCGGATCGCAGCCGCCGCTTCCATGGTCGGAACTGCCACGCGGATGATATCACATCCGGCATCCTCCAGACGATGGATCTGCTCCACCGTCGCCGCCACATTCTCTGTCTTCGTGTTGCACATGGACTGGATCAGAACCGGATTTCCCCCGCCGATTTTTCTGTCCCCGATCTGAATTTCCTTTGTATGATCTCTATACATACATCTCTCTCCCAATTCAAAAAGAACTTCGCTCTTAAAACAATATCCTCAAATCATTCAATACAACAAACACCATAAATGTCATGAGCAGCGCCATACCGGTCATATTGACCGCGCCCTCAATCCGCTGGCTCACCGGATGTCCCGTCACAAGCTCCCAGAATAGGAACACCAGCCGGCCGCCGTCAAGCGCCGGGAACGGAAGGAGGTTCATGACACCGAGATTTGCCGAGAACATGACCATCAGATTTAAAAGGTTCATGACCACCGTCACAAAACCGTACTGGGTGTTCTCCTCCACCGTCTGGTCGATGATCGTGACAATGCGGACAGGCCCTGCGATATCATTGGTGGTTACTTTTCCCCCAACGATCATTTTCAGGCTGTCAAGCACCGTGAGGATCCAGTACCGCACCTCGTAGACGCTGTACTGCAGAACCTGCACCAGTGACTCCGGGGCATCCCGGTGTCCCTGAAGAATGACGCCGAGGTAATACCTGCCGTCCTTAAACTCCGGCTGGATCACCGTGTGTTCTGTCGTCCACGACGATGATGTTTCGTCATATCGTCTATACTCCACCTGCACCGGATCCTGTCCGGCTGTCATCAGGTACATGGAGATCTCCCTCGAAAGATGGATCGTTCTGCCGTCCAGCTTCGTGATCACATCCCCTTCTCGGAGTCCTGCCGCCTCCGCAGGCATTCCCTCAGAGGTTCCCGCGATGACTGCGGGATCGATACCCGCCCAGGATAAAATCACCAGGGAAAAAACAAACGCCAGAATAAAATTGAAGACAGGTCCTGCGGCGATCACCGCCATCTTCGCCAGTGGTCCCCTGTCAAAAAAGGAGACTCCCTTCACATCCGGAATTTCTTCCTTCTCATCCTCATCTTCCCCGAATTCTCCAAGCATCGCACAGGAACCGCCGAGCGGCAAAAGCTTCAGGGAATACCGGATTCCGGTCTTTTTGCTCACCCAGGAGAGGATCCTCGGTCCGAAGCCCACCGAGAACTCCACCACCGCTACCCCGTTTAACCGCGCCAGAAGATAATGTCCAAATTCATGGAACAGGATGATTCCGCCAAGGACCACCACCGCTGCCAGATACCCGAAATTCAACTTTAATATTCACCTGCTTTCATTGAAATATCACTCAATCTTTGCACATACCTTTGATGTGTAAACAGAGTTTTTCAATCATTATACAGCCTTAAAAATTCCACTGCTCCTTAAGGAACTCATAGGTTTCAGCCTCCGCCTCAAGCACTTCTTCCAGTGACGGATGCACGATCTTCTTATGATGTTCCATCGCCGCCTCGATCATATCCGTGATCTCCAGATAACTGATCTTCTTTCCAAGGAACTTCGCCACTGCAAACTCATTTGCAGCATTGAATACCACCGGAACGGAGCCACCGGCTTTTCCGGCATCCCTTGCGAGAGCCAGACCGCGGAAGTTCTCGTAATCCGGCTGATCGAAGACGATCTCCTTCATAGACCAGAAGTCAAGACGGTCTCCCGCCATCGGTCTGCGCTCCGGATAATAGAGGGCATACTGGATCGGAAGCTTCATATCCGGCGTTCCGAGCTGTGCCATCACCGCTCCGTCCTCAAACTGTACCATAGAGTGGATCACGCTCTTGGGCTGCACAACGACCTGAACGTCATCCATTCCCACATCAAAGAGCCATTTTGCCTCCATGACCTCGAGTCCCTTGTTGACCATGGTGGAGCTGTCGATAGTGATCTTCGCACCCATGGACCAGTTTGGATGCTTTAAGGCGTCCTCCACCCGGACATTTTTCATCTGTTCTCTTGTCCAGCCGCGGAACGGACCACCAGATGCTGTTAAGAGAATCTTTTCAATCTTATTCCCCTGTTCCCCGTTTAAGCACTGAAAGATCGCGCTGTGCTCACTGTCCACAGGCAGAAGACGGACCTTTTTCTCCTTCACAAGCGGAATGATGAGATGGCCCGCAGTCACAAGGGTCTCCTTGTTTGCCAGAGCGATGTCCTTCCCCGCCTCGATCGCCGCCATCGTCGGCCGGATCCCGATCATGCCGACCACTGCCGTCACAAGGATCTCATATCCTTCCATGACCGCAATCTCCAAAAGTCCTTCCATCCCTGAGACGATCTTCGTATTTGTATCTGCCACACGGACAGCCAGTTCTTTCGCCTTCTCCTCATCCCAGACGCCGCAGATCTTCGGGGAAAATTCCCGGATCTGGCTCTC
>CAKRNI010000193.1 GCA_934370915.1 uncultured Lachnospiraceae bacterium | reverse complement strand
ACAGTGGAATGAATACCTGGAAGTTCTGGCATCCAAGGCACCGACTCCGGGAGGCGGAAGCGCAGCGGCGGTTTACGGCGCTGTCGGAACAGCCCTCGGCGAGATGGTGGGAAACCTGACGACAGGGAAAAAGAAATTTGCAATATATGAGGAAGAGATCCAGAAGATCCTTGTACGATTACAGGAAGCGAGAATGGATTTCATCCGTCTCGAGAAGGCGGACGAGCAGGCGTTTGAGCCGCTTTCGGAGGTTTACCGTATGAAGGCGGAGACGGACGAGGAGAAAAAAGCAAAGGAAGAGCGGATGGAAGAGTGCCTGAAAGCTGCTGCGCAGGTTCCGATGGAAGTCATGGAGCGGGCGGTCAGCGTGATGGATGATATCGAGTTCCTGGCATTGAACGGCAGCCGGCTTGCGGTCAGCGACGCCGGAGTCGGGATCCAGGGAATCCGTTCGGCGCTTCTCGGCGCGGTCATGAGCGTGTATATCAATACGAAGATGATGAAGGACCGGGAGTATGCCGAAGCAGTGAACCAGCAGGCGGAACTTCTTATAAAGAAGGGAACGGAACAGGCAGACCGGATCTACGAGATTGTGTTAAAGGCGGTAAGAGGATGATTACATTAAAGGGAGCAGAGGTTTCTGCAAAGATCAAGGAACAGGTTCTTTCCATGAACCAGGAATTAAACGGATATGTGCCGACGGCGGCCATCGTCCGGATCGGGGAGCGCCCGGATGACCTCTCCTACGAGAGAAATGTCATGAAACGCATTGCGGCATATGGAATGGAAGCGAAGTCTTTTGCATATCCGGCGGATATCAGCGAGGAAGAGTTCTTTGCGGAATTCCAGAAGATCAATGATGATGAGACGATCGACGGGATCCTGTTATTCCGTCCGCTTCCGAAGCACATCAATGAAAAGCGCGCCGAGGCGATGATCCGTCCGGAAAAGGATCTCGACGGGATCTGCGCGGTCAATACGGCAAAGGTGTTTGCCGGTGAGAAAGATGGATTTGCTCCGTGTACGGCGGAGGCGGTTATTGAGGTCCTGAAGGCATTCGACCTTCCGATCACCGGAAAACGTGCGGTGATCGTGGGACGCAGCATGGTAGTCGGACGTCCGCTGTCCATGCTGATGTTAAAGGAAAATGCGACGGTGACGATCTGCCATACGAAGACCGAGAATCTGAAGGCTGTCTGCAAGGAGGCGGATATCCTCGTTGCGGCAGCAGGAAAGGCGAAGATGCTGGATGCGTCATTCTTAAAAGAGGGAGCTGTCCTCATCGATGTCGGGATCAATGTGGATGAGAACGGAAAACTCTGCGGAGACGTCCTCTGGGATGGTCTGGAAGAAAAGGCATCCGCGGCGACACCGGTTCCGGGCGGCGTCGGTGCTGTGACGACGGCGGTGCTGGCGAAGCATCTGGCGATGGCGGCGTGCAGGAAGAGAAAATAAACGTAGGACCGACAGCACGAGGTCTCGCGCAGGCGCGGACTTTGGCTCGTTGTTCGTGTAAATAAAAAATGGAAAAAATTCTCATTTTTCCGCATAAAGCGGCATAAATAAAGGAAAGAGGACTACCGATCCAGCACATCGGCGGTCCTCTTTTCTTGACAGAATTTTGGATAAGAGGTAGGATATTACTACAAATGAGTTAACAATAACTAACCCTATACTTGTTCAAAAAGCAAATTGCATTTTCTGCACGGCAGAATGAAACAAAAGGTGTGCTGAGGCAGATCGTATTTCATGCACGCGAATCTCACAAATTCTTTTCTGACAGATAGGATAGGCAGGGGAGAAGATCTGCGAACGAATGGATAAAGGACAGTGTGTGCGATCCGAAATGCAGTTATGAAAACATGGGTTAGCTGAAACTAATTTCAATACCAGGGATGGTGAGGAAAGGAGAAAGGTCATGAAAAAGCAGAAAACGCTTGCAGTTCTGTTAAGTGCGGCGATGGTTGCCGGAGCGATTCCAACGGCAGCGCTTGCGGAAGTGGTGGGAAGTAATTCAGAGTCCGGTGTAAAAGCAGCGGAGCTGAATGTAGATCAAAAGCTTGAGGAACAGAATGAAGCTTCTGAGGATGAAGGATCCGGATTTGTATTGATGAATGTGCCGTACGACAAGGTATATGAAAGCGACATTCAGAATGATACAAAGGTAGATGCTGTTTCGTCTGCAACAAAGGAAAAAACGAGAAAAAAAAAGGTAGTAAATGGTACTTATCATTCAGAAGATGGAAGTGAGATCAAAGGAGCGATCATTCCGGTATGGGTAGATGATCTGTCTCGTTTAAAGGAATTTAAGAAGGTCACTGCGTCCAATGCAGAAGAGGTTGAAGTTGCCTCGGCAAGTGATTCCACCTATAATGATAACCTGTTCAATCTGGATGATGACTATGCGTATGCGGTACTTCCGAACGGATATGAGCCAAAGGTTTACAAGAAACTGATGGAAATTGATGAGGATGGGAAACCGGTATTCAGCAAGTTCTTTGGTGATGAACAGAAAATTGAAACTGATGCAACGATCGTTGCCTGCTCCGGACGGTATCATCCTGGAAAAAACAAGCCATATCATGGCGACTACGAGATCACGATCGAGGATTATCAGAATCTGATCGCATCTTCCACCGATGCAGTCTATGAGGTGGTTTTAGAGACAAATAATAGGGACAGCTACAGCTACGGGCTTCGCCTTCTTGAAAACACGTACCTTAAAGACGGAGAGCTGGCCTTCTCAACCGGTTTCACAACAAAGAGCAAAAAATGCATTCTGAATCCGAACCATTATACGTCACTCATCGGAAAAACGATCACCCAAATCCGCTTCGTAACGGAAAAGGGAATTTTTGTGATCCCGACAGAACTGAAGGTCGAGAAACAGGAAATCTATGCGCTGATGAATATTCCGTATGACGAGCTTTACAAGAATGATCTGAAGCAGAATGATATTCCGGTGGATGCGATGACATCTGCAACGTATCAGAAGACACGTACAAAATCACTGTCGAATGGATCTTACCATAAGAATTCAGACGGATCGAAGATCGACGGAGTTACATTCCCGGTTAAACTGATGGTAAATTCTGATGCGGACCTTAAGGAACTGACCCACGTAGGAGATGGCAGCAAGGAGCTGACGATCACAACAACACTTCGCGGAAAACAGCAGACAAACACATACAAAGGAAGAGACACCTTATTTGAGAACGGTACCTATGCGTATTATGTTTTAAGCCCGGAGGAAAAACCGGACTTTTATAAAGAAGTTACCGTTGGAGAAGATGGAAAATTTGAGTTCTCTGAGACAAAATTCCAGGATGGAAAGTCCGCTGAAAAATCAAAAGCAACCGCAGAGATCACGACAAAGACGACACGCGGAGATTACCAGATCAATGTGAGCGGACTTGACGAGTCTGTGACAAACAGTTCGATCTATGAAGTGATTCTTGAGACAAAGGACGGAAAGAGCTATGGTCTCCGCCATCTCGAAAATATCTGGCGCGGAAACGAGCTTGGAATTTACACCGGATATACAAAAGAGAGCCATGGCGTCGATGCCAGCGTGAAGCCGTACAAGGATATCATGGGAAAGACCATCGATAAGATCACATACCTCACAAGCGCAGGCGCTTATGAGATCGACACGGATCTTTATGTACCGATGAAGGATGGCACACAGGCTGAAGTGGCTGACGGAAAGTCCGGAAACGGATCTGTCGCTGTTACGGTGAAACTTCCGGAAAG
This sequence comes from uncultured Lachnospiraceae bacterium, assembly GCA_934370915.1. GTDB lineage: Bacteria > Bacillota > Clostridia > Lachnospirales > Lachnospiraceae > Pilosibacter. The sequence continues at coordinate 1,220 of CAKRNI010000193.1, read as the reverse complement.
ATTTGATCCGGAGTATCAGGTCACGGGACTGAAGACATCCTTTGCAGACGGAGCGCTCACTTATACAGACGCAATGCCTGGAAAGTATACCCTTACAATCTCTGATAAGAATGAAAAATGGGCAGATATCGAGGCAGATTTTGTACTCAGCAGCGATACGAATCCTGCATACTATAACAGGGATTACAGTGCACCGGCAGTCATCAAAAAAGGCTCTGCAGATGAAGCTGATTTCACGAACTACTTAAAGAACATCACAAAGGTATCGGTCAACGGTAAGGAATATGCGGCATCCGGAAAAGGCGCTGCGGTGATCGTAAAGAGTGACGGAACGATCGATCTTGCAAACAGCAGTGTATTTGATGGCAAAGAGCCGTATACGGTCGTTGTAATATCCACAGGATATCCGGATCTGACTTTCGAGATCAAGCAAGTGACTTACGACAGCAGTGATTCGGATAGCGGAGAATCCGGAGAACCGGCAGGCTCTTCTTCAAAGAAGAAAAATACATCTGCTTCTGATGGAATGACGGCAGGAAGCTGGAGCCAGGATGCAGCGGGAAACTGGTACTTTAAGAATGCCGCAAACGGAAAGAATCTTGTATCTGCATGGGCACATATTGAGAATCCATATGCAGGCGCAGGACAGCCGAAGGATTCCTGGTTCCATTTCGATGCAAATGGTGTCATGCAGACAGGCTGGTTTAAAGATAGCGATGGAAGATGGTACTTCTTTAATCCGGTTTCTGACAGCACACTTGGAAGAATGATGACCGGATGGAACTGGATCAAAGGAAATGACGGCAAGCTTCGCTGCTATTATTTCGAGGAGATCTCCAACGGACACCGCGGAGCCATGTATTCCGGAACGACAACTCCGGACGGTTATACGGTTGATGCGGACGGTGCATGGACAGTAAACGGAATCGTTGTGACAAGATAAAAATTGGCATGTAAAAGCCGGTATAAAAACCTCCTGATCATGGAATCCTAAGGGAAACATGGTTTCAGGAGGTTTTTTATATGTGGGGAATTCTGGTGGCACTGCTTTCGGGAGCGCTTATGAGTCTGCAGGGGATTTTTAACACGGAGGTGACGAAGCAGAGCAGTATCTGGGCGGCAGCAGGATGGGTGCAGATGACGGCGCTTGTGACCTGCGTGGTCTTATATTTCGTTACCGGACGCGGGGAAATCTGGGGGATGTTTTCCATTGACCGGAA
>CAKRNI010000192.1 GCA_934370915.1 uncultured Lachnospiraceae bacterium | reverse complement strand
TTAGTTTAGACTAAGATGTCTATATTGCCCTCATCTCTTTGCTCCCCTGCAATACTTCCGCTCCCCCATCACGTAACCTTGGTTTGGAAATATCGCACAAAAAAATCGAGTGTCGGAAAAAAGGCCTGTACATATTATAAGGGATGTTGCCAAAAATTGCAACATCCCTTTATAAAAGTTTCGTGATTTTTTCACATATTTCCGTAAATTTCCGCCGATTTTCTTAGTTAAAATTGTACACAATTTTCTTTTAATTTAGTACAATTTACCAGTAAGCACTGCCAGGAGGATACCAAGGACTGCCCCCGCAACTACCTGCAGCGGCGTATGTCCCACATATTCTTTCAGCTTTTCCTGGAGAAAAACTCCGTCTAAATTCAGGATATTCTCAAAGAAAACACTGTTCAACAGTTTGGCCTGCTTTCCGGTCTCCCGCCTTACGCCCATCGCGTCGTACATTACGATCATCGCGAGAACAAAGCTGATGGCAAACTCAAAGCTTCCCACTCCATACTTCATTCCGGATGCCGTCGTAAGCGCGCAGACCGTCGCCGAATGGGAACTCGGCATTCCGCCGGAACCGAAGATTCGCTCCGGGTTAAAAGACTTATTGATCACCATATCGATCACGGTCTTTAAAAATTGCGCCACTGTCCAGCCGAGCACCGCACTGACCAGTATCTGGTTTCCCAGAAATTCATTCCACATTGTCATGTTTTCCTCTTTTATGTCAGTATTTCCATGTCTTTTTAGTATCCGATCAGCCAGTCATATAATTCCTGATACTTTCCGGCAGACGTCTTCCAGGAGAAGTCCACCGCCATCGCCCGGTCAATGATCTTGTTCCACTCACGCTTCTTATCATAAAAGATATGTTTCGCGTAACGAATAATATTGAGCATCTCGTGGGCATTGTAGTTCGCGAACGAGAATCCTGTTCCCGTTCCTTCAAACTCGTTATATGGCCATACCGTATCTTTTAAGCCGCCTGTCTCGCGGACGATCGGCACCGTTCCGTAGCGGAGCGCCATAAGCTGGCTCAGGCCGCACGGCTCAAACAAGGACGGCATCAGGAACGCATCGCAGGCCGCGTAGATCTTATGGGACAGCGGCTCAGAATAGTAGATCTGCGCCGATACCCGGTCATGATACTTCCAGTCGTAATAACGGAACATATTTTCATAATTCTCATCACCGGTTCCGAGGACTACCAGCTGCACATCATCCGTACAGATCTCGTCCATCACGCACTGGATCAGGTCCAGACCTTTCTGTCCTGTGAGTCTTGAGACGATACCGATCATGAACTTCTTATCGTCCTTCGCGAGGCCAAGTTCTTCCTGAAGCGCGCGTTTATTTTTCACTTTCTCTTTTCTGAAGTTCTTCGCATTGTAATTCTGAACGATATCCGGATCCGTCTCCGGGTTGAAGACATCATAGTCGATACCATTTACAATGCCGCGGAGATCGCCGGATCTCGCCCGCATAAGTCCGTCAAGCCCCTCGCCGTAGAACGGGGTCTTGATCTCCTCTGCATAGGTGTTGCTGACCGTCGTGATCGCGTCGGCGTATACAAGACCGCCCTTCAGCATATTTCCATCCTTGTATGCCTCTAACTTATCCGGCGTAAAGAAGTAATCCGGAAGTCCCGAGAATCTCTGGATCGTCTTCACATCCCAGACACCCTGAAATTTCAGGTTGTGGATCGTCATGACAGACTTGATCCCGTGGAAGAATTCTCCCTCACCGAACCGGCTCTTCAAGTATACCGGGATCAGTCCTGTCTGCCAGTCATGGCAGTGGATCACATCCGGTCTCCAGCCGATCACCGGAAGCGCGGATAACGCTGCCTGTGAGAAGAACGAGAATTTCTCCAGGTCATAATACCAATCCCCATATGGCTTGTCGCCCCAGAAATAGCTCTCATTATCGATAAAATAGAAGGTGATTCCTTCATATACATATTCGAGGATTCCGACATAGCGGCTCTGTCCCAGATAATCCATATAGAAATGATTTACATAAGTAAGGTTGCTCAAAAATTTATCTTTGATGCAGAGATACTTCGGAATCATGACCCGCACATCAAAATATTCTTTATCAAAACATTTCGGTAAAGATCCCACAACATCGGCAAGTCCGCCGGTCTTGATAAAAGGTACAGCCTCGGAAGCGACAAACAATATTTTCTTCATGATAACCCATCCTTCCACTTTTCCTGCTGCCAGCCCCTTGATTTCTGGCAGAAAGCAAAGTCCCGTTGTCATTTATATTACGGAGCTCTGCTGATTCGCTATTAAATTCAGTATAGCACATCCCTGTGAAATTAGAAAGTGGGTCTTTTTTGTTTTTCAGATTTTTCAGATATGTTTATAATCCAGTCGGATTTTGTCTGCAATCAATGCAATAAATTCAGAATTTGTCGGTTTCCCCTTGCCGCTGTTTACCGTGTATCCAAAAAGACTGTTCAACGTGTCAAGTTCTCCCCGTCCCCACGCCACCTCGATGGCGTGGCGGATCGCGCGCTCCACGCGGCTCGGCGTCGTTTTATGGGTTTTTGCGATCGTCGGATACAGGATCTTTGTGACGGAGGACAGCATTTCCGTGTCACGGACGGACATAATAATTGCATCCCTCAGATACTGGTATCCCTTAATATGGGCCGGAATTCCGATCTCATGCAGCATCTGGGTCACATCTGTCTCAAGATTCTGTTCCATATAGGTCTCTTTATCAAGATACGGCTGAACTTTCTTCGCATCTGTATGTACCGCACCTGCCGCTTTTATCCGGCCGCGACAGACTCTGTGGATCTTATCCAGAATAACGTCCCTGTTGAACGGCTTCATAATATAGTAATTGGCTCCGAGCCGGAACGCGTCCTCCGTCACATCCTGGCTGCTGGCCGCTGTCACCATGATGAAGGACGGATAATGTTTCATCTGCGTGTTATTTTTTACTTTCTCCATGACAGAAATTCCATCAAGCCTCGGCATGATCACATCCATAAGAACAATATCCGGATTGGTCCTGACGATCATGTTGTATGCGTCCTCACCATTATCCGCTTTTCCAACTACATGGATCCCATCCTCTTTTTCCAGAATTTCGCCAAGTAAATTCAAAGTCTGCCTGTTGTCATCCGCGATTGCGATCGATAACTCCGCCATAATTATTCCTCCTGTTACACATAAAGTTTCATTTTCGGTCATTTTCCCCGTTCCCTCCGGGCGTCTGACATAATCTTTTACTTTCTGAGTATCCCCGGCAGGAATATAGACATTATAGTAATGCGTCCATGTCGAAACATAGTTAAAACAGGTGTGTAGTTGTAAAAACAATTCGTTATTTTTCGTCATTTTATGCGTTTTTTACCCATTTTTAGCATTGTATCTTCTTTTCTCAACATTTATTTACAGTAAAATCTGAATTCACCAGAATCTCTGCCGGCCAGAAAAGAACATGGGCTGTCGCACTAACGTGCGGCAGCCCATGTTTCTTCTTTTTCTCTTTATTTGATCGTAAGCAGATAATTCGCAAACTGCTGTGCCGTGCGGCCGGAAAGTCCGCCGCCGCGCATTTCGAAGCGGTTTGCCTCGTAGCAGATCTCCTCGTCGGACATGTTCTCCGGTGTGATGCCCGCGCGTCTCGCGAGTGCCACTGCCATCTCGTTGAAACCTTCCTTGTTCGGTTTCGCATAGTAGATGGAAAGGCCGAAACGGTTGACCAGAGAGAGCTTCTCCTCCATCGTATCGGAACGATGCAGGTCCTCGCTGTGTTCCATATCCTCCCGGTCCTTCCAGGTCTCCTTGATGAGATGACGACGGTTTGATGTCGCATAGATCAGGACATTGTCCGGCTTTGTCTCAACGCCGCCCTCGATAACAGCCTTCAGGAACTTGTACTCGATCTCAAATTCCTCAAAGGAGAGATCGTCCATATAGATAATGAACTTGTAGTTGCGGTTCTTGATCTGGGCGATGATCGTGGAGAGATCCTTAAACTGATGCTTGTAGATCTCGATCATGCGCAGACCCTGCGGATAGAACTGATTGACGATGGCCTTGATGCTGGTGGATTTACCGGTACCGCTGTCACCGAATAACAGGACATTGTTGGCTGCTTTTCCGTCACAGAATGCCTGGGTGTTCTCCACAAGCTTCTTCTTCTGAAGCTCATATCCGATCAGATCTTCCAGCATCACTGCATCCATGTTGTTGATCGGCAGGAAGCGGACGGATCCATCCCCGTTCTCAGCGATTCGGAACGCCTTGTTGAGTCCAAACATGCCGACACCGAAATCTTTATAGAACTCTGTCACATATTTGAAGAAATCCGCTCCGGACCCGGCAGTCTCAAGCTTTTCGCTTAAGGTTCTCACTTTCTCACTGACATTCTTATTATACATCAGCTCTTTTTTACGGATCGCCTGATAATGGGTCAGTTGGGTAAAGCAGTCGATGGAGAGTTCCTTCTCCAGCCAGGAAAAATCATAGTCGAACAGTTCCTTGAACATGTCGAAATCATGGGTCACAAAGTTATTGACAGTTCCGTCCTGTGCTCCCATTTTCTCACAGACGAGACTGAACGGATTCTCATTTGTAATTAAAAGAAATGTCAGATAGTTGTGCCATAAGTTTTTGTCGAACGCATAGTCTGTGGCAACCGTCAGGAGATTCTTTACCTGATGGAACACACGGGTCCTAAGCGCTGCCTTTGTTTCCGTCTGGTTCTTTAATTTCTCACAGATATCCGCAAGCTGCCAGAGGATGGAGTCTTCCGGCAGGCTGCCGTATACGAGCAGGTTTGATACGATCTCGTTCATATAGTTTCCTCTCTACTCTACGATAGCACCTTTATCCGCAGAGGATACGTTCTTCGCATAACGCTTTAAGTATCCGGTCAGCTTCTTCGGCTCGCGGATCTTCATGGTCTTCTTTCTCTCTTCCATCTCTTCATCGGAAACAAGCAGCTTTAA
>CAKRNI010000191.1 GCA_934370915.1 uncultured Lachnospiraceae bacterium | reverse complement strand
TTTACTTCCAGACCGAGTGCCTTCAGATCCTCAACTAACTTTTCCCCCATCGCTTTCTCATTCTTTGTCTCGCTGTCAATCATCGCGTAGCCAATGAATGTGTCGAGCAGTCTCTTTTCGTTAATCATCTGCTAACCCCTCCTGTTTTTTCCTGCTGCAAGGACCTTTTTTCAGTCCCCGCATCGCAAATCTCACTCACTTATCTTAACATGGATCTGCCATCTCCGCAAGAAAATACCTCAGCTTTATCCGCTTTCCTTGCCGGATCTCCCCGACTTCATTTTATTGTTTTGTCTGAATTTTCTAAATTATTCGATTTATATTAATATTATAAACTGTAAAAACTTCTACGCTAAATAAAAAAAGGTGTGGACAGCTATTTACAAAAGATATATAATCGTTTTATAGAAAGTTAATATTTTTTATTCTTAGCAAAGAATTAACTTTTTACTTTATCGGCGGAATTGCTGGAAATCTTCCTGTTTTTTCAGTTATTTCGCACTTCTTACTATTACAGGAGGTTTCTGTATGAGCGAAAACACCAATACTGCAACAAAGCAGACCTGGCTCGACAAGGCGTTGACCGTAGTCGAAAACGTATGTAACAAACTCCCCGATCCGGTAATCCTGTTCTGCTGGCTCTTCCTTTTCACAGCGATTATCGGTACAATTGCAACCGTAGCCGGTGTAAGCCTGATCAACCCGGCAACCGGAGAGGCCGTTGTTTCCCAGAACTTCTTCTCGGTAGACGGACTTCACTGGTTCCTTGAAAGTATGGTAAAGAACTTCACAGGTTTCGCACCGCTCGGTCTGGTAATCACCATGACACTCGGTATCGGTCTCTGTGAGGAGTCCGGTCTTGTTATGTCCCTCTTAAAGAGCTGCTTAAGTGACGTTCCTCCGGTTCTTGTTCCGTACCTTATCGCATTCGTTGGAACCATCGGAAATATCGCTTCTGATACAGCAAATATCATCGTTCCTCCGATCGCTGCACTTCTTTATATCGGCGCAGGCAAACACCCGATCGTTGGTATGATCTGCGGATACGCCGGTGCAAATGCTGGCTTTACCGCAAACCTTATGGTTGCTGGTACTGATTCCCTGCTTCAGGGTCTTACAAACGACGCAATCAAGGGCTTTTTACCGGACACAACCTTCCAGGTAGATGTTACCTGTAACTGGTTCTTCATGATCGCTTCCACCTTCCTCTGCTCGATCGTCATCGGCGCTATCTGTACAAAGATCGTAGAGCCGCGTTTCGGTAAATATGAGGGCAGCGATGATGAAAAGCTCGAAAAGCTGTCCGGTGAGGAAAACAAAGGTCTCCGCTGGGCCGGTATCACCGCTGTTATTTATATCGTCCTTCTTGTTATCGGCTTCTTCACAGGCCCGCTGGCAGGCGAGAACGGTGCTTTCGTCGGTTCCCCGCTCTTAAAGGGACTGATCCCGATCCTGTTCGTATTCTTCGCACTTTGCGGCATTATGTACGGCTTCGGCTCCGGTAAATTTACAAAATCCGGTGATATCAGTAAAGCAATGAACAAACAGATGGCAGCTATGGGATCCTACGTTTCCTTCTGCTTCTTCTGTGGACAGTTCCAGGGCTTATTCAACTGGACAAAGCTCGGTACACTCCTTGCGATCGGCGGCGCTGATCTTCTTCAGTCCGCAGGCTTCACAGGTATCCCGTTATTCATCTGCTTTATCTTCGTTGTAACCTGCGTAAACATCTTCATGTCATCCGGTTCCGCAAAATGGGCGATCTTCGCTCCGATCTTCGTTCCGATGTTCATGCTCCTTGGTTACCATCCGGGCTTCACACAGCTGCTTTACAGACTTGGTGATTCCCCGACAAACGCAGTTACACCGATGTCCCCGTATATCTGGATGGTTCTCGCAACCGCACAGACAAAGTACATGAAGGATATAAAGATCGGTACTCTTATTTCCAACCTTCTTCCAATCGCTGTTATCCTCGAAGTGATCTGGGTGATCTTCTTCATCATCTGGTATCTCATCGGTCTTCCGATCGGACCGGGCGTTGGTTCCGCTCTTCCGGTTGGTATCCTTTAAACCTTTCGGCAGTACATAACAGATTTGTCAAAAACGGGCAGCTCCATTTCGGAACTGCCCGTTTTATTCATCTTCCGTTTTCTTATTTTACAAGTCCTTTTATAATAGAAGAAACCTTATCGTAATCGTACTGCACTTCTTTTACGCCCGACTGTTTTTTATACCAGTTCTTTAATTCCTGATACGTTGTGGAGAAAGAACCATATCCGAGATACAGCTCCGGAGTCTGGAAGTTGTCCGCGAATACGACCATCGGCATCACCTTCAGGTTCTGAACTCCGTTTTCTTCCATCACCTTTGTGATCTCCGCCGCGCCTTTTTTCAATTCCAGAAGCGGATTTTCAAACTCTTCTTTTCTCTTTGCGTCTTCTCGCCGCCACATTGCTCCGTCCGGAGTTCCGTATATCTTAATTCCCCAGCCGTAAGTTCTTACAAGGTAAACACCTCTCTTATCCATAAGGACCGCGTCAAACGTCATTTTTCCTTCCGGCAGATTTAAAGTCGCGTTCTTTAAAACCTCACCGGGCTTTCCGCAGATCCTTTTCAGCCGCGCGGAGACCTTTTCTACAGCCTTTTCGTGGTTCCGCTGTTTGTTCATGTGTTTCGCGATCAGCCAGAACACCAGTATACCGGCCAGTAGGTAGGCAAAGAACATAAAGTAGTCCTGCGCCGAATGAAGTTTCCATGTCTGAAAGTTTCCACCAAACATATTTTATCCTCCCAGGTATTCAATTAACCGCACATTGGCAGTTGCTGCCACCGACAGTCTTTTTTGAATCCGTCAGGCAGGATTCCTTTATTATCTGTCATCACGTTTCATGCACGATACTTTATCTTAACACGAAACCACTATAAACGCAATAATCTTCTCATATTCGCCATTTCCTGATTTGTGCATTTTTACCAAATATTTATCATTCCATTTGGCGAAATCTCCGGCTTTTTTTTCGGTTTTCTAATTTAAAAATAAAAATTATAAACACTTTATAAAAAACATATAGCTTTTTCGAACCCTTTATAGTATAATATCCATGTAAGCGGGATCTCGGGGGTTTAGATCCCGTAAATTAAGTTTACAGGAGGTTTTTCAAATGAGTGAAAACACTACCGCTAAGAAAACCGGCGTGGACAAACTGATTGATGGTATCGAAAAAGTTTGTAACAAATTGCCGCCGCCAGCGATTCTGTTCTGCTGGCTTTTCCTTATCACAGCCATCATCGGCTGCATCTTCAGTGTAATGGGCGTTGCCCTTACAAACCCGGCTTCCGGAGAGGTCGTAACATCTGCGAACCTGTTCTCCAAAGACGGCGTTGACTGGATCTTAGGCAACATGGTAAAGAACTTTACCGGTTTCGCTCCGTTAGGTCTGGTTATCACAATGACACTCGGTATCGGTCTCTGTGAGGAGTCCGGAATGCTGATCTCCATGCTGAACAGTTCCTTAAAGAACGTTCCGGCAGCTATGATCCCGTATGTAATCGCATTCGTCGGTACAGTCGGAAACATCGCTTCCGATACAGCTATGGTCGTTATCCCGCCGATGGCTGCCATCGTTTACATGGGCGTTGGCAAACACCCGGTAGTTGGTATGATGGTTGGTTACGCAGGTGCTCAGGCCGGTTTCACAGCGAACCTGATGGTTGCCGGTACTGATACTCTGTTACAGGGTCTTACAAACGATGCGATCAAGGCATTCATCCCGGATACAACATTCCAGGTTGACCCGACCTGTAACTGGTTCTTCATGATCTTCTCCACCTTCCTCTGCGCAGCAGTTATCGGATTCTGTTCCGTACATATGATCGAGCCGCGTTTCGGAAAATACGAGGGTGCCGGAGAAGCGAAACTCGAAGAAGTTACCCCGCAGCAGAAGAAAGGTCTGAATGCTGCAGGTCTTACCGCGATCATCTACATCATCATCATTGCAATCGGATTCTTCACCGGTCTTCTTTCCGGCGAGAATGGTGCGTTTATCGGATCCCCGCTCTTAAAGGGCCTGATCCCGATCCTGTTCGTTCTGTTCTGCCTCTGCGGTCTTGCATACGGCTTCACTGCAGGCACATTCAAGAACGCTGTTGATGTCAACAAGGCAATGTCAAAGCAGATGGCCGGCATGGGTTCCTACGTTCTGTTCTGCTTCTTCTGCGGACAGTTCCAGGGCTTATTCAACTGGACAAAGCTTGGTACACTCCTTGCAATCGCAGGTGCTGATGGTCTCGAGGCTGCAGGTTTCACAGGTATTCCGCTCTGTGTAGCATTCATCATCCTCTGCTCCTTCGTCAACATCTTCGTATCCTCCGGTTCCGCGAAGTGGGCTATTTTCGCTCCGATCTTCGTTCCGATGTTCATGCTCCTCGGTTATCATCCGGGCTTCACACAGTTACTTTACAGAATTGGTGATTCCCCGTTCAACTGCTGGACACCGATGTCTGCATATATCTGGATGATCTTAAGTGTTGCTCAGACAAAGTACGTTCCGGATCTCAAGATCGGTACTCTGATCTCCAACATGATCCCGATGTCCATCGTTCTTCAGCTCGCATGGATCATCGTAGTTGTTATCTGGATGATGATCGGACTTCCGTTCGGACCGGGCGTTGGCGTTGCTCTTCCGGCTGGAATCCTCTAATTCAGAGTATAGCAGCTTACAAAGCTTACTGTGTAAAATATAAAGGCAGAATGACCCGTCGCTTTTGCGGCGGGTCATTTTTTGTTGCCATAATGATACCTCAGAGATGAGTTCTTTTCTTCTCAAGATTGGAAATTCAATTCTATTTCTGTAGTTCTTCCAGATGTTTCTCCAGAATATCCGCTGCACAGGCCGCGAGCTCTGCGCATGGACGCTTTTTATAGTAGTTCTCCGTTCTCGCCTCCGGAACCGGAGTTGTATCCGTATTGATCCCGGCCAACAGTTCCCGGCAGATATAGCTGCCGTTCTCGTCCTTAAACGCCGTTACAAGCTCCTGAATCCTTTTATAGTGTT
>CAKRNI010000190.1 GCA_934370915.1 uncultured Lachnospiraceae bacterium | reverse complement strand
TAGATATCCTCGATGGTCTCGAAAGCCTGGCTCATCGCGAACAGGCCGATCATAACCGGGATGTACTGGATACCGGAGAGAAGGTTTGCGTTGTCTGTGAAACGAATGTAGCTTGTTACGCTGTCGATACCAACGGTAGCTGTTAAGATTCCCAGGAATCCGCAGATCAGGCCCTTTGCCATATTCTCACCGGAGATGTTGGCGATAATACAGAGACCGAATACTGCAAGTAAGAAGAACTCAGCGGAACTGAACTTTAACGCAAGCTTTGCGAGCTGCGGGCTGATGAGCCATAAGCAGAGAACGCTGACAACACCGCCAACATAGCTGGAAAGTGTCGCGATACCGAGTGCACGTCCTGCCTCACCGCGCTTGGAGAACTGATATCCATCAATTGCGGTTGCAGCGGATGCCGGTGTACCAGGTGTATGTAAAAGGATCGCGGAAATAGATCCGCCGTAGATTGCTCCCACGTAAATTCCAAGTAACATGAGGATACCTGCTGTGGCATCCATACCGAATGTAAGCGGCAGAAGAAGGGCTACACCCATAGTTGCAGTAAGTCCCGGCAGTGCTCCGATACAGATTCCGGCTGCTACGCCTGCGATCATGTAGAACAGTACCATGGGGCTGAACGCGCTCTGAAATACTTCTAAAAAGAAACTCATTCTGCTACCCCTTTCTTTAAATGCTGAACATACCGAAGTCGATCGGCACATTCAGAAAGCTCTTGAATACAAAGTAAATTGCCAGGATCACGATCACGGAGATCAGTGCGTTTTTCCAGAAAGCGCCCTTATGGAACCACTGGATAAAAGCAAATAACATGATAACGGACGGAATGATAAATCCAAGTGTGGATAATACCAGCATGTATACAAGCAGGATCGCCATGGAAATGTATACACGTTTTGTGCCCGGTGTCCACATCGGAAGCTCCGGGAACTGGTCTTTCTTCATCATCAGGGTAACAACGATAAGGCCTACGGAACAGATCAGAAGAAGCGCTGCGATAATGCCCGGCCAAAGTCCCGGACCCGGAACGCCTGTACCGTAAACTTCTGCTCTCGGATAGCCAAGGCAGGTAACGATCACATAAATTGCTAAAGCTGAACAGATCAGACCTGCAATAATATTTCCTTTTCTCATATTGAAACTCCATTCTAAAACAACTGTCTTACAGAGGTCTCCCTGGGGAAAGCCCTCTCAGACAAAACAGGGGAGTGGGCTTCCCACTCCCCGTTGAGCCAGTTTACATTACTGTACTTTCAGACCAAGATCTGTAACCAGAGCTGTGTATGTCTCAAGGTCAGATTTGATACGCTCCTCGAATGTAGCGCCGTCAAGAACGTCAATCACGTTGTTGGACTTGTTCATGAAGTCAACGAATGCGTCAGACTGTGCTGCCTGAGAGAAGATCTCATAGAGCTGGTCAACAACCTCGTCCGGAGTATCCTTCGGAACGCCAAGACCTCTCCATGTACCGAGAACTACATTGTAACCAGCCTCCTGGCATGTCGGAACGTCCGGAATGGAATCAAGACGTTTGTCGTTCATAACTGCAAGAACCTTTAAGTCGCCGGACTCAACGTAGTTAGCAACCTCAGCGTAGGAAACTGCTACTGCGTCGATGTGCTCACCAAGAAGGTCTGTGATCGCACCTGCTGCTCCATCATAAGCAACGTGTTTGAACTGAGCGCCTGTCTCTTTTGCAAGACCTGCTGCTGCAAGGTGCCAGATCGCGCCGTTACCGGAGTTACCCATGGAAACCTCGTTCTCTTTTGCGTAGTTGATGAAGTCTTCGATTGTGTTGAAACGATCATCCTTCGCGTTTACTGTGATAGCTGCGCATGCGCTGTTTACCATCATGATCGGTTTGAACATGGAATATGTAAGACCAGCGTTTGTTCCCATAGCCTCAAGAGTTGCAAGCTCTACAGTGATCATGGTAACGGTTGTGCCGTCAGCCTTGGAGTTTGCGCCAGCGAGCATACCGGTTGCTCCGCCGCCGCCGGAACGGTTCTCTACGGAGATGTTCTTGAAGGAACCCTTCGCTGCGTCTGCTAAAGCACGCATAACTGTATCGGTACCGCCGCCTGCATCGTAAGGAACGATACATGTAACTGTTTTATCCTTCCATGCGGATGTGTCAACGCCAGAAGCTGCTGCCTCTGTTGCTGCTCCCTCAGCTGCTGCAGTTGTCTCTGTTTTTGCTGCCTCTGTAGCTGCTGCAGTTGTCTCTGTTTTGCTGGAGCTGCTTCCGCAAGCTGTCAGGGAGAGAGCCATAGCTGCTGCCATTGCGAGCGATACTACTCTTTTTCTCATAAAACCTACTCCTTTTCTCTTTCCTAATACTTTCTTAACGATTTTTTAGGTTTCTTTATGAAATTTTTACACGACATATTGTAGACGTTTGTGAACAACTTGTCAATGGGTTTATGGAAAGTCTTCACAAAAGATACTTTCGATTTCCTACTGTTTTTCATATTTTTTGTAGGGTTTTACCAAAAAAGGCACCCTGACCGTTGAAAATTAATTTCAAACCCGGTCAGGGCGCCCTAAATTTTTATGCAACTTTTTCTTAACGGTTATTCCACTTTTTTCTTTAACTGTCCGCGGACCGCACCAAACAGGGTGACCGCGATCAGGGCCAGAAAGAACCAGCAGATCGGGGTGTTGAAGAATACCCCCACATTACCGCTGGACTTTAAGAGCGCGGTACGGAAGTTCTTCTCAGCCATCGGTCCTAAGATCAGGCCAAGGATCGCCGGGCTTGTCGGGATCTTCACTTTACCCATGAGCCAGCCGATCACGCCTGCAATCAACATCGTTCCCACATCGTAGAAGTTGCTCCTTCTTTCTGCTTTTTTCGAAATGTTTAGAGATTCTTTGTGCATACCTATTTTAGGGAAACCGGCCCCCACCGTCAAGCTGTCAGGCGCTTAGAACGTGTTAAGTTGCGTGAAGGATTGATAAAATTCGTGTATATTCTGTATGATTTTCTGAATTCTTCTTAAATTATTCTGTCAAGCCTGCGATATGCAGGGCTCCCTTCGCGGATGTCGGAACCGCGTCCTTCGGGACAAATTCTGTCACGTGCCTGAAGAAATTCTCGCGTGCAAAGAGATCCATGAGCGCTTCTCTCAGCGGATTTTTTCCATAGATCACAACTGTAGTGTCCGCATCGCATGTCAGCGCACTGCTGTTCTTTACGGCCTCCATATCGTTCTGCAAAACAGCTCCGAGTACATAGCTTGCGATCTTCGTCTTATCCGGCTCCGCAAAGGTATTTAAGATTCTTGCCGAAAAGCACGCGCGGCCGATTCCTGTCTTTTTTGCCGTCTCATAACCGGCGAGGACATACTCCTTCGCGTAAGTCTCCTCGGAAGCAAAGGAATGTCCGACCGCATCTGCGATCAGCGTGTCATTTGTGATAACGGAAAGCAATTCTCCGGTGATCGTCGTCAGGCATCCGGTGATTTTTCCGCTGCGATCCACAGAGACGAACTTCGTGTGGGATCCCGGAAGGACGAGAAGATACGGCTCTCCTTTGGGAAGACTCTCGATCACAGCGACGGTCTCAACCTCCTCGCCGCGCATCATATCCATCGACTCGAAGGTCGTAAGATCCAGCTTTCCGTCACGGTTTTTCACGCCCGGAATAAAGAGGATCGGGAGCGGGCATACGTCCTCGATGAGGACACTCCTTGCCGCTTTTGCGAGATCTTCTGCGGATGCGGGGGCAACCACGTGGGGGATTTCCGTGAGCCCCACGTTTGATGTGATCATGCCGGAGGCTACGACTCTCTTTACATCCTCATATGTGACACCGGCCTGTTTTAATACGTCCTCAAGGCAGCCCTTAACCGCCGCCTTTAAACGATCATTATTTCCGTCGATGGCCGTGATCCGGACACCAATCTCGGATTTTGCGGATGATACCGGCTCATTATTTTCATTAAATAAGAATACGCGGGTGTTTGTCGTACCTGTGTCGATCGTGATGGTATAGTTTTTCATGGTAACGATCCTCTTCTTTTCTATAATTGTCGTTCTTTGCCACTCTCCTGCAGCTGCAGTCGGTAAATACACAGACCTGCTGTTATTCTTCTTCCGCCGCCTTCACGTAGACCTCAGCTAACGCTTTCAATTCATCGTATCTGCCCTCTTCGATCATTTTCTTATTTGTGAGGCTGGAGCCGATTCCAAGGCCGATAAAGCCAGCTTTTAAGAAGTCCGGAAGGTTCTTGTCATCCACGCCGCCGACCGCGATCATCGGAACGTTGTTGATTGGTGCCATAACAGCCTTACAGTAAGAAAGCCCGAGGTTTCCTGCCGGGAACAGCTTTACAACAGACGCGCCGTAACGGTAAGCGTCAGCGATTTCAGACGGAGTCATAGCGCCCGGAATTGACTCAAGACCGCATGCTACAGTCTCTTTAATGACAGTCTCATCCACATTCGGAGCAAGTGTGAAGGATGCGCCTGCTTCTTTTGCGGCATGAACTTCCTCTACAGACATCACCGTGCCTGCACCGATCACCATCTTATCACCGAGGGCCTCGCGAACCGCGCGGATAGCGTTCGGAGTATCAATGAGCTTTGTCTCGGATTTCTGGTTAAAAGTGATCTCTAAAAGGCGGATCCCGCCATCATATAATGCCTTTGCAACATCAACAATCTTTTCGGACGGTACTCCTCTTAAGATCGCAATAATTTTATGTTCCCTGATCAGGCTTTCAATTTTCTTTTCCATGTTTGTTTGTCTCCTTCCTCTGATGCAATTGATGCTTGTCTGCACGCATATCCATTTTCATATACTGCTGACAATGCTTCCCGCAGACTGCCGCCTTTTTTACAGCTATATCCGCTTCTCTTTCCATAGTATAGTACGTCTTCTTTTATCCCGCAACCGTATTTTGTCTCCTGATCCATATCGGTTTCATCACCATATCCATTTGTTCTGGAACTTCGGCAGGCTTCCACGTATAAAAAAGAAAAAGGAGCCGTCCCCAAAGGAACAGCCCCTGTACGCTTATTAGTTGTACTTGCGCTTTCTTGCCGCTTCA
>CAKRNI010000189.1 GCA_934370915.1 uncultured Lachnospiraceae bacterium | reverse complement strand
GGCGGCTCATGGCGCGGATATCTACGAGGCGACAAGTTATCCGATCGATAAAAAGGCAGACGGCGAGGACGAGATCGGAACCGTGAGTCAGGGAAAGAAGATCAGGTTTACACTGACCTCCAGCCTTCCAAAGCTGCTTGCACGCTATGTTGTGACGGCATCCAACGCCTCACCGGCAAACTCCGCCAGAGAGATTCGCAAAGTCCGCGTACACAGTGCGTCCGGTACGGGAGCAATCCGTGTACACAGCGCTTCCGGTGCGGAGACAGTCCGCGTGTACAGTGCGTCCGGTGCCAGCAAAGTTCGGGTGCACAGTGCATCCGGTGCAAGAAGAGCGAGAAGCGTAAGCGGGGACAACTACGACAATGAGATTTCTGCACAGTCTCTTTCTGCAGATGAAAAATATGCGATCCCGGATTCTGTTGTGGAGACCATGGTCTTCCACGATGAGATGAACCGGTATCTGAAGTTTATTAACGGTACGATTTGTGTGACTGCGGGCAGGGATGGAAGAGAAGTTCCTGCCGAGTACTATATGGTAACAGCCAGTGGTTCCAACGCATTCCGGGTTGAGGTTGATCTTGTAAACCTCTTTAATACCGGAATCATCGATTATGAAGATCTGACGGGTGAAAGTCCGATTACAGTGACCTATGAAGCGGTCGTGACAGACGACGCGATCCAGGGGGACGAGCTGTTTAACGAAGCCTGGGTCAACGATGGGGAACATGACTCCGTGGAAGGTGATGTCCTCGATAAGAAGGTTCCGTCCACAGGCGGAATGGGACGGGGAATGTTCACCGGTCTGGGACTCCTGTTTATGGGCACAGCGGCAGCAGCATGGAAGAGAAAAAGAAGCATGTAGATCAGATACAGAAATCGATGTAGAAGGAAGGAATCCAAGATGACAGGAATTCGAAAAAAGAATAAGATCCTGGGCTTTATTTTTGCCGTGCTTGCGGTATGGATGGTGATCTTTCAAAATCCGTCCTACGCGGCACAGCGGGGCAGTCTGAACGTAAAAACAGAACAGGCCGGAATGACGGTATATCTCTACCGGGTTGCCGAAAAACAGGCGGGTGTCTATGTGCTGAATGAGAAATTTCAGGCATCCGGTGCGGATGTTTCCGGGGGTGGTTCCAGAGAGGCTGCAATCACTCTGACGGATTTTGTGAAGGCTCAGGGGATCCAGCCTTACCGGACCGGAACGGGAAGTGGAAAGCATGTGGTTTTCCGGAATCTTCCGGATGGAGAGGCTCTCTACCTTGTGACGGGGGATCCGCTGACCGCTGGCGGCAAGACCTACATTCCGGCACCGGTTCTCGTAGAAGCGGGCGGTGCCGCGGCGGAAGCAGATATCAAGTGTGATATTGAAGAACCGGAAAACCCGACAAACCCAACGGAACCGACGAATCCGACCGAACCCACAAACCCGACGGAATCGACGAATTCGACCTCTCCGACCCGTTATCACGATGACAGCGATGATGACGACTGGGATCCGACTCCGAATAAGAAGCCGACGATCACAACAGCGGCTGACGAGACGGTGACGATCACAGATGCGGAGACACAGTCGGAAACCAGAGTGGAGGAGAGTACGGCAGAGAGTGAAACAGAGACATCTACGGAGACAACCGTGGAGGATGAAAAGAAGCTTCCCCAGACAGGACAGCTGTGGTGGCCGGTAGGGATCCTGCTCTCCGCAGGCGCGATCCTTCTGGCGGCAGGCCTTGTGATAAAAAAGAGAAGTAAAGAAAAATAATTAAAGAAAAATAATTAAAGAGAAACATGAGGATACAAATATGAAAAAGAAAACGCTTCATCCAATCATGATTGCGTTACTGGCACTTTTTGTTCTGCTGCAGGCATTCTGTCTGACAGCATTCGGCGCTGAAAATCCGGAGGTTTGTATTCCTTCTGGAACAGATACGGAGATTGTGAATGAGATCCTGACAGATACGCTGCTCCCGGACAGCGAAGATACGCAGGAATGGGAGTACGAGTGTGATGGAAAGGAAAATATAGGTGTGCTGACAAATACCGCCTGGGGATCAGTAGGCGGATTTGAAAGTACAACAAAAAAATTCTTAGTGACTCACACCTATATCCATCCGGCGCTGGCAGACAATGCGGATGGTGAATACAAGGTACGCGCAGGAGAGAAAAACTTCACAATCAGAAAAACAGCAAAACCTACCGTGGATTGCGAACTGCTCCGGGATCAGGAAGTCCCGCTGAGATATGACGAGGACGGAACCCTTAATGCCGAAGAGACGAAAGAAGAAATCTTCACGAGAGTTTTTTCAGCTTCCAATGCAGAGTTCATTTCCTGTGAGGATGTGACGATCCAGTACTACGGTAAAGCTGAGTCAGGCGCTGTAGGAGGTATGGGAAGAGCCTGGGTCGCACTGGACGGGGGAAAGGTGGATATCCTGACCTATCCGGCAATCTCGGCAGGAAATCAGAAGATCCGTATTTCATGGGGCGGCAATGAGGAGTATTACGGTTTTGAAAAAGAGACAGTAGTGATCATGACGGAACGGGAGCAGATGAAGTTCAAACTGAAAGATGCTCCTTACGAGGCAGGGCTTGTTTTTGATCAGGATCAGAATATCGATTATACTGCAACAGCAAAAGCAATCTACGAGGCTGTAGTGGAGTCCACAGAACCGGCAGTTGATTTTGATGAGTTCGAGGTGAAGTACAATGCAGATCCTTCCGGTCTCAGTGAAAAATTCAGACCGCTCGATTATGAGCCACATCTGACAAAGAAATTCGGCACGGGAAGCTGGAAAATCCGTATTTCCTGGGGCGGAAGCAGTGACTATGCGCCGGGCAGTGTGACGGTATCAGTAGCAGTGACGGACAACCGGATCAACAGCAAAGTCGTATTAAAGAGCGAAACCTCCTTCACATACAATAAGGATGTGGAAGCAGTAAAACAGGCGGTTCTTGACAATGTGATCGACTGGGAAAATTCCGAGCTTCCGGAGCGGGACACACTGTCTGTTGACGATTTCACTTTTTCCTACAATGCGAGACTTTCTCTTCTGGACGGTTTAAGCAGCGAGCTCGGTGACAGCTTTGCTGATAAATTCCTGAACGGAGAAGGAATCAGGGACGATGTTCCGTTTGAAGGAAAAAGCTATGAACTCGGAGGAAAGGTTCTCGGAAGCTTCCCGCAGATTGGCGCAGGCGAGCAGAAGATCAAAGTAACCTTCAAGGGAAATTCGGAGTACCGTGCAAGTGAAGAAGCTGAGGGAAGCGTGACCATCAACAAAGCAAATGTAAAGGTCAGCGTCAACAGCGCCAGCAGATATGTGAGCGAGGCTGTGAAGGGCAGAGAGCTTGTCTCCACGGATCCGGAAGATCAGTTCAACCTGTATATCATCTATGCCGGAATCACCAGCAATGTGACTACAGGCGTTTATCTGGAGCTTCCGGAACAGTATACCTCCAACAACACCGTCATCAAGATCGTCGATAGGGCGCTGGAAAGCTTAAATCAGCCAACCCTGACAGAAATGCTGCAGAATGGTATCACGGTCGGTGAGCTTAGAAAGCTTTTAAATGCCAGTGAAGTGATCGATGCGCTTGAGAAGATCGGTGTGGATACCGGCGCTCTGGGACAGGTCATCAAGGTGATCAACAAGCTTCCGTCCATCGCTGATAATCTCCGGATCGGCATTGGTGCCCCGAATCACGCCGGAATTTACAGCGTGACGGCAGTCACCGACAACAAGAATTACAATACGGGTGTCGGCGCCGGCGCTCTTGTCTTAAAGGCTGACAAGGCAAAGCTTGTATGGAACCAGAGTATCGGCAAAAAGATCTCCGCAGCCGATGCGGCGGCAGCTGACTTTGGTGCACATCTTGAGATCGGCGGGGAGAGAGTTGACGACCAGTCCAGCGTCAGCGTACTCTACTCCGGATTTACAAGCAAATGGAGAGCATACTCCAGCACCACAACTCCGCCGACAGAACCGGGACGTTACACCATGACAGTCGTTGTCCTCGGCGGCAACTATCTGGCCTCCCCGATCAACCGATCCTTCCAGATCACGAAGTAGGACGGCTGAATGGTAAAATCGCGGAGACTGTAACCCGCGATCAGGAGACCTTCATATGAAAAAAAGTACGCATCACATTCCCGTTATCAGATCAATGGGGATGTGATGCGTATTTTAATGTAAAATAGAATGTATCTTTTGTGTAATAAGGAATTCCTCAGAATTTCCGATTACACAAAACAGGTGGCTCCATAAGGAACCACCTGTTACAGTGAATTGCTTCATTATTAGTACAGCTTTGCACCGGCCGGGATTCTGTCATCGACCATCAGGAGGTTCAGTCCCTCATGGCCATCTTCCTCATGGACTGCTGAGATCAGCATACCTTCGGAATCGATTCCCATCATCTTTCTCGGCGGAAGGTTTACAATCGCGATTGCTGTCTTTCCAACCAGCTCTTCCGGCTCGTAATACTCGTGAATACCGCTTAAGATCACGCGATCCTTGCGCTCTCCGTCGTCTAATGTGAACTTCAGGAGTTTCTTGGACTTCGGTACCGCTTCACAGGCTAAAATCTTAACTGCGCGGAAATCGGATTTTGCGAATGTTTCGAAATCAACCATTTCTTTGAAGATCGGCTCGATCTTAACATTGGAGAAATCGATCTTCTCAACAGTCTTGGCTGCCGGAGCGGCTGCGGAAGACTTGGAAGATTTCCTGTCGGAATCCAAGGACTTCATTGTCGGGAAGAGCAGTACGTCACGGATCGCCGGAGAGTTTGTAAATAACATAACAAGACGGTCGATACCGTATCCGATACCACCGGTCGGCGGCATACCGATCTCAAGGGCATTTAAGAAGTCCTCGTCAGTAGTATTTGCTTCGTCATCACCGGCAGCAAGTGCTGCTTCCTGTGCTTTGAAACGCTCTCTCTGGTCGATCGGGTCGTTTAACTCGGAGTATGCGTTGCACATCTCACGGGCGTAGATATAGAGCTCGAAACGCTCAACCTGCTCCGGGTGACCCGGTTTCTTCTTGGTAAGCGGGGAGATCTCGATCGGATGGTCTGTGATGAAGGTCGGCTGGATCAGGTGCTC
>CAKRNI010000188.1 GCA_934370915.1 uncultured Lachnospiraceae bacterium | reverse complement strand
AATAGAAGAAAGATGTACGGGCATGTTATTGAAAAAACGAAATGGAGGAATTGATATGGCTGAGAATATGACACCGGCTGAGGAAACAAAAGAAGTAGTTTCCAAAAACTTTATCGAGCAGGAAATTGATAAAGATCTTGCGGAAGGAGTATATGACCATGTCCAGACCCGGTTTCCACCGGAGCCAAACGGCTACCTTCATATCGGACATGCAAAATCGATCATCTTAAACTCCGGCCTCGCGAAAGAGTACGGCGGAAAATTTAATCTTCGTTTTGATGATACAAACCCGACGAAGGAGAAAACAGAGTTTGTACATTCCATCACCGAGGATGTAAAGTGGCTCGGCGCAGATTTTGAGGACAGACTGTTCTTCGCTTCCGACTACTTCGATACGATGTATGAATGTGCTGTAAAGTTAATTAAAAAGGGAAAAGCTTTCGTCTGCGATCTCTCCGCTGATCAGATCAGGGAATACCGCGGCGATTTCACGACACCCGGTAAGAACAGCCCGTACCGTGACCGCTCCATCGAGGAGAACCTTCAGTTATTTGAGAATATGAAGAATGGTATGTACAAGGACGGAGAGAAGGTTCTCCGCGCGAAGATCGATATGGCATCTCCGAATATCAATATGCGTGATCCGGTTATCTACCGTGTTGCCCATATGACACACCACAACACCGGTGACAAGTGGTGCATCTACCCGATGTACGACTTCGCTCATCCGATCGAGGACGCGGTTGAGCACATCACACACTCTATCTGTACTCTTGAGTTCGAGGATCACAGACCGCTCTACGACTGGGTCGTAAGAGAGTGCGAGTTCGAAAACCCGCCGCGCCAGATCGAGTTTGCGAAGATGTACCTCACAAACGTGGTAACGGGTAAGAGATACATTAAGAAGCTTGTTGAGGACGGAATTGTAGACGGCTGGGATGATCCGCGTCTTGTTACGATCGCGGCTCTCAGAAGAAGAGGATACACACCGGAAGCGCTGAGAATGTTCGTTGAGCTCGTCGGAGTTTCCAAGGCGAACAGCTCCGTGGACTACGCGATGCTTGAGTACTGCATCCGTGAGGACCTGAAGTTAAAACGCCCGAGAATGATGGCTGTCCTCGATCCGGTAAAGCTGATCATCGACAACTATCCGGAAGGACAGACCGAGATGTTAAGCATTCCGAACAACCTTGAGAATCCGGAGATGGGAGAGCGTGAGGTTCCGTTCTCAAGAGAACTCTATATCGAGCGTGAGGACTTCATGGAGAATCCGCCGAAGAAGTATTTCCGCCTCTTCCCGGGCAACGAAGTCCGTCTCATGGGCGCTTACTTTGTGACATGCACAGGCTTCGAGAAAGATGAGAACGGAAATGTGACAGAGATCCACTGCACATATGATCCGGAGACAAAGAGTGGTTCCGGCTTCACCGGCAGAAAGGTAAAAGGAACGATCCACTGGGTATCTGCTCCGACCGCCGGAAAAGTAGAATGCCGTCTCTACGAGAATATCGTTGACGAGGAAAAAGGCAAGCTGAACGAGGATGGAACCCTGAACTTAAATCCGAACTCTAAGACGATGACGACTGCGTATGTGGAGCCAAAGCTTATGGAGGCAAAGCCATACGACAGCTTCCAGTTCATGAGAAATGGTTACTACTGTGTAGACTGCAAGGACAGCAAGGAGGGACAGCCGGTTTACAACCGTATCGTTTCCTTAAAGAGCTCCTTCAAGCTTCCGAAATAAAGATTTATGGAATTGATCGTACCGTTGAATGTACAGGGGGACCGCCCGCTGTATGAACAGATCTATCAGTATATTAAAGATGAGATCCGAAGAGGCAATATCAGACCGGAAAAGCAGCTCCCTTCATCCAGGGAGCTTGCGAAGAGCCTTAAGGTCAGCCGGAGCACGACACAGCTCGCCTATGAGCAGCTGGTGTCCGAGGGCTATCTTGAGGCAGTCCCGAGAAAAGGTTATTTTGCGGCGTCACTGGACGGAATTTTTCCGCCGGTGGCGCGGTCTGCTGTTGCAGTACGGTCGGATCAAAAAAAAGAGCTGTCTGTGGGGCCGGAACAGGAGAATGCCCGCGGGCAGCTCTTTCGTGATAAATTTGAAGTGGATTTTTCGCCGCGCGGAATTGATCTTGAAGGATTTCCGTATGCGACCTGGAGAAAGATCAGCCGGTCTGTCTTAAAGGAGGAGGACCGGGACCTGTTTTTAAAGGGAGAGCCTCAGGGTGACCTGATCCTCAGGGAGGCGATCCGGGATTATCTCCACGCGGCTCGCGGTGTGAATTGTGATGCGTCCCAGATCATCATCGGTGCCGGAAATGAATACCTCCTGATGCTGTTATCCCAGCTGATCGGAAGAGATGCGGTGATTGCCATGGAGAATCCCACCTACCGTCAGGCATACCGGGTGTTATCCGGCGTGGGCCATAAGGTCATGCCGGTCGGAATCGACAAAAATGGATTCTGCGTGAAGGAGCTTAATGGACAGGATGTGCAGGCTGCCTATGTGATGCCGTCCCACCAGTTTCCGACAGGAATCGTCATGCCGGTGAGAAGAAGACAGGAACTTCTTTCCTGGGCAGGGGGAGAGTCTGGACGCTATCTGATCGAGGATGATTACGACAGTGAATTCCGATACAAGGGAAAACCGATCCCTGCACTTCAGGGAATGGACCAGAATGGACGCGTGATCTATATGGGTACCTTCTCAAAGGCGATTGCACCGGCGATCCGTGTGGGATATATGGTGCTTCCGGAGCCGCTGCTTTCGGTGTATCTGGAGAAAGGAAGCTTTTATTCCTCCACCGTGTCGCGGGTGGACCAGCGGATCCTGGCGAATTTTATATCCGGCGGATACTTTGAACGCCATCTGAACCGGATGCGTGAGATCTATAAGGGAAAGCATGATGTGCTGCTGGGTGAACTGAAGCCATTGGAAAAACGGTTCGAGATCACTGGAGAATTCGCAGGACTTCATGTGCTTTTGAAAGACAGGAAAAAGGAGCCGGAACAGCAGCTTTTAGAAAAGGCGGCAGAAAAAAAGGTCCGCGTCTACGGACTTTCCGGGTTCTATATGGAGGAAGCGCAGGCGAAGGAGACGAGCACCATCGTTCTCGGCTACGCGGGACTCACAGAGGATGAGATCCGTAAGGGTGTGGGGCTTTTGCGGGAGGTGCTTGAGTAGAAAATAATAAAGTTAGATAGAAGAGAGCTGGCATGCATGGGCGCATGTCAGTTTTTTCATCATCGAGTTAAGACACAGCTTATGATGAGCGGCTGTCTTGAGCGCAAGAATGGGGCAAAGCACATATTTGTAATCAGTGTGTATTAGGAAAAAGGCTGAGAATATAAAAAATGGGATATGCGTTTTCGAACGCATATCCCGATGAATTGCCTATATTTACTGGAACACATCATGCTTCTCATAGCCGAGATCGGAGGAGAGGGCAGATGCATAAAACTGGACAAGATCCCTCTGGGTCGCGAGAAGCTCCGGAGTATCGATCCGGATCTCCGGGGCGATGATCCCGATGGAACCGGCAAGCTCGCCTTCGGAGTTGAAGACCGGTGCACCGATCCCTACCGCGTCATTGACGTACTCTCCGCGGGTAATGGCGTAGCCCTCCTGACGGATCTTTTTTAATTCCCCGCGAAGATCGTCCGGGCGGACATGCGGGAAAGCCTGATCGTGGATAATGATGGTTTTAAAATATTCGTCGATAAAAGTCGGAGTCTGCCATGCAAGGAGTACCTTACGGATCGCTCCACAGTGCATATACATCTCGTAGCCAAATTCCTCGACTACCTTTAAGTGGCTCGGTCCATCGACCTTTTCGATCACAAGTCCTTTATTTCCCACCGGGATTACGAGATAGGCATCCTCTTTTGTCTGTTTCGCGAGCTGCGTCAGAATACTGTGGGCAGCATCCTGAAGACGGATCCCTCTGGCCGCGGCTTTTCCTAACGGGATCAACGCGGGACCGAGACGGTAGGTGTGGGATCTGTCATCGCGGATCACATATTTTTTCTCACAGAATGTCTGAAGGATCCGGTGTACCGTACTCGGGGGCAGATCCATCGCCTCTGCCAGTTCCGCGATTGAGAAATTGCGGTTTTTTTCTTTCAGGACTTCCAATAGCTCCATGGAGCGGAGAAGACTTTGTATCATTCGGTTTTTCCTTCCTCCGTATCGTCCTCAACTATAACGGAGGATGTTTTTTCTTCCGGTGAATTTTCCTTAACTGCGTCATCGTTTCCCTCCGCAGCTTCGCAGGATTCTTTTTCTTCCGGGCATTCTGCCTCTTTGGAATCTTCTGTCTCTTCTTTTACGGAATCGTCTGCAGCGTCCACGTCTTTTCCGGGATTGATCGTAATATAAGTTCTCTCCGGAGCAGTTTCTGCTTTTTCTTCTTTTTCCTCAGAAGGAATTTCTTCATCCTCATATTCGTGAAAATCCTGATCCAGCTCATCATTGAAGGATTTTAATTTCAGATAGTAGGAGATACCGGCTGCAACTGCGCCGCCGAGCATCGCACCAAATGCGATAAGAAGGCCTGATTTCTTTTTTGACATGGTTCATTCTCCTTTCCGCTGCATTTCACGGATCCCTAAAATCCGGATCCTGTCTGCAGCCGCCAGTCTGCTATCTATAATCATAATCGAATTCATGGGAAAAAGGAAGAGATAATTATGAAAAAAATTTTAAAAATATATAAAATGCACAGGAAAATAGCCGGGTTTCAGCAGGAAAATCGGAATTCACAAATTTTTCATAAAATAATTAGCACTCGTGACTTGACAGTGCTAACAACATGTGCTATAACATGATTTGTGACGAGGGGTCAGGGAAAAGACCTGAGTCAGACGGAATAGGATAAGTAAGAAAAGAAGAATTGCGGCTTGAATAGAACAGACAGCCACAAGAGCTTGTAAAATGACAAGGAGGAGTCAGTAATGAAATTAGTACCATTATTTGACAGAGTTGTTTTAAAACAGTTAGTTGCAGAAGAGACCACAAAATCCGGTATCGTTCTTCCGGGTCAGGCAAAGGAAAAACCGCAGCAGGCAGAAGTGATCGCTGTTGGTCCTGGCGGAGTTGTTGACGGCAAAGA
>CAKRNI010000187.1 GCA_934370915.1 uncultured Lachnospiraceae bacterium | reverse complement strand
CCAGCTTATAGGCACTGGCGGAAGAACCGAAACCGCTGACCTCAAACGGCATATCATTTAACTGGATCGCTCTTGAGGACGGATCAGGAAGATTGTCCTCCGGCGCATAGATCCACTGATCGTATTCCCGATCCTCCGGCCACAGGATGTGGATTCCACGTTCCTCGTAGGCATCGTCGATGTTCTTTCTCGATCTTATGAGACTTCTTGTCCCGCCGCCGAAATTCTCTCCAAGCGCATGCCAGCGGAAGAACCATGTATTCTTTCCGTCATCGGACCGGCTCTTATCATAGCCAGTCTCATAGCCGATGAGATCCATCTCATAGCTTAAGAAAAGAAGTGTGATCCTCATGCCGACCGCGCCGGTCGTTACAAATTTATCAAAGCTTGCTGCCGCGTCTTTTGTTCCAAAGGATGCCGCGATCGCCACAGAGAACTTCAGGTAAAGTTCTACATTTGCAACCTCCACGCCGACACCGCCGCCTGCCTCGATATAGACCGTCGGGCTGATCTCAACACCGGAGAAGATCACCTTACTTCCCCTTGTGCCATCCGTCTTTGTGTACTCCTCGACCTCCAGCCCTGTCTGGACTTCAAGATCTGCGCCAAATACAACAAACACATATACAATATGGACAGGCTCCGGATAGACCGTCATCTTCACAGAACCGCCCGCCGCCAGAAGAAATGCGGCCTGCTGGAATTCAAACTTGTTGCTGATCTGGCTGTATTTCCACAGGAAGGTCATATTGAGGGCAAGATCAAAGCCTTTCTCGCTGGTCTTTCCCTGTGGTTTGACATAGTTCGTACCGTATGTGCCGGTTGTCTGGGTATTCGATTTCCTGCTTGCCGCGTCGCGAAGCTGGGAGATCGCGTTTTCCCCCTTTTCTCCAAATCCAACCGCATTCTTCATGTCATTTAATGCGTCTCTGGATTCCGTAAAGGTATTTCCCGTCTTTGTCTTACTGATCTTCTCGATCTTCGGCGTTTCCTTGGAATTCGGAAGATTGTTTCCCTTCTCCACATACTCGGTTTCCGTCTTCTTACTATAAAGCGGAATACCAATGGAAAATCCGACGGTATCACCATCCATGATCAGCTCCGCCGGGCCAAAACCAAGGTTCAGGTTCGGAAGCTTGATCTTCGGATCTGTCTTTGAGAGATTTGAGCCCTGACCGGACTGCGTGATATTCGAGTCCACCCCTACCACCGGCATCTCATCCTGATTGAAGGAGAAGGATCCCTTTGACGGTCTCGCATAAAAGCTTCCGAGTCGGGAATTTTCCAGCTGATCCCGGTAGAGGATCGTCAGCGCATATGTATCATTTCCATGAAAGCTTCCGAGATACGCATTGATCTGGTCCTTCTCCGTTGCCGCCGGATACTGGTCCGTGGTCATCATCGTATCATCCAGAAGGATCTTGCCCGGATCCTCAAAATCCTTTAAGAGCGCTCCGTGCCACTCCGGATTCCAGACATATGCATTCTTACCTGTGTTTCCGTTATAATCTGCCGGATTATAATCACCGCCAAGCGGGAAGGAAACATAGCCTACCGAAGCTTTTTCCGTATAGACCTTCTGTGTCATCGTATCGCCGCCGTTGATCTGACGATAAGACTGCATTTCCTTTGTGAGGCGTGACTTCTGCTCCTCGTTCGTCACGATCGTCGTAAAGTTCGGAACGATCTGGCAGGTCTCATCCGCAGAAGCTCCCGGCGGAACTCTCAAGCAGCGCGGGATCATATTGTAGCGGACAAATACCAGCTGGTTATATGTCTCTCCATCGATGACCACCGGTTCAAGGGTTCCGATATCATAGCTGTCGTCCACAAGTGCCTGAACTAAGAGATCTGGCTTTCCGTTTACCTCCTCCAGTTCATAGAGACCTGTCTCCGGATTCAGCGTAACATCGACCTTTCCGTTCTCATTATAGTCTACATAAAGAGCCGCCTCTGCGATGCTGCCGATCTCCATCGTGCGTACATGTCCAAGAACGGTGTAATCGTAAAACTGGAATTCCAGCGTCGGCATGGAAAGCTCCGCAAGACTTACCGGGATCTCCTCGTCGCCCTGATACAGTTCACCGTTGAACAGGATCACATCGTCATGCTTCAGATGGAAATTGACGGACTTTAAGTTCTTCACACCGGCCAGGAAGAAGGTGTTATCCTTTACTGTAAGACCTTCTAAGGCAACCGTCCGGTCCTTATAATATTTATGGGTCCCTTCTGTGAGATTCTTATCGTACACGCCCTGGGTGATCGTTGCATTTTTCAGCATGCTCTCCAGACCGGACTTTGTAGACTCATATTCCTCAGCCGTCTTATTTCCGTCATTGTCCTTATCGATGGAGGCAGAAAAGTTTAAGACGAAATCCTGCGTTCTGTCTAACGGAACGTCCACATAGTAATTATCATTTCTGTTTGTCAGCTTATTGTCGTTCCGCAGTAAAGTGATCGACGCTGACTTTCCATCCGGCATTGCCGTATTCACGATTTTCTGGCTCCGGCATTCGATCAGGCGTACCGTGTCATGGAACTTATAGATGCCGCTCTGGCTGTTTTCTGTCAGCTTCAGCCGGCTGCCTACGTACAGATTTCCCCATTTATCCGTACCGCCGTCCTCGATCCTGACGGACGGGGCAAGCTCGTCCCGGATAAAATCATCCGCCGCTTTGCTCTTTGCATCGGAGCCATAATTGCGAAGATCGTCCAGCATCTGGTCATCCGCCGTATGGATCCGGAGGATCGGGTTGTCCGTAAACGCATTTCGTTTTAAATACGCATTCCTGATCTGCTGTCTTCCGGTAATGTTCTTGTTTGCCTGGGACTCAACACGCATGTACAGATAATTGTAGTTTTTCAGTGTATCATACGACACACTTCCGCTTGTCACTGCCTGCCACAGGTTTACGGTTGCTTTCGTGTTTGATGTCCTCGCATCACTTCCGCATCCGGCCTGTCCGCCGAGATAGAATGCTTTTCTCTTATAATTTCCGGAATTTTCCGAGATAAAGGTACCATCATTCTTGAACATGACATTGCTGTCCGCGGCTTCATTTCTGAGAAATCTTTTTGCATTGTCCTGTCCGTCACCATAGGCCATATCCTTCGGATACTCATCATTCCGGTTTCCGACATAAGCAAAGGTCGCATTGTATTTTCCCACTTTTTTGTGGGATGTATAGTCACTGTCCACATAGAGTGACTCATATTTATCGTACAGATGATCGATATAGAGTCTCGCGTAGATCGTATTGTTTGTTGCGATCTTCCATCCGTTGTCGGAAAATGTGAAATTTGTCCTATCCCTATCTGTACCGGAATCCACATACTTTCCGTACTGCCAGTACCAGTTGGAGCCTCCTTCTCCCTCCTTCCGTCTGGAGTCCGCGTTTGCGTATCCATTTACATCGTCAGATGCCCCCGGAGCCGAACCGGCGATCCGGGCATACTGCTTCCAGGCTCCTTGATTGCTTCCAAACTGGAGCGCGTCCCCGTAGAGGAATGTCCGTGTCATCGGCTGGCTCTCTGCATCACCGAGAACCGGCGTAATATCGAGCGCTTCCACCGTTTCCTCGTCATTCTCAACAACCTCTGCCAGAACGGTATCTCCCTCTGCCGGAGCAAGTGCCTCATCACTCATCACAAGACGGTCTGACGCGTCCTCCGCATCCGGGAGATAGGTCAGAGTCGCAAGATTTTTCCTGTCGGCACTGTTCGTATTATAAAGGGAAACTTCGATGGTATCCCCGCCGTCCGCCAGTGTCGCCGCCTTCGGATTCTTCAGATGGACTGTAAATGTCACGTCGTCCGCCTCATCAAGAGAAGCTTCCCCGTCATTGATCAGCTCCACGGTGATCGTCGTCGTATCGATCCCGCCCGCGAATCCGGTGCTGCCTTCTGCCTTCACATAGTCTTTTCCGGCTTCCGCAGTTCCATCCTCTGTGTAATAATCCACCTGGCTCACATACTGGATGCCGCCGGTGCGTTTTAAGACAAGCTGTGCCTGTCCCTCTGACCGATCCACACGGAGGTCCGACACTTCAAAGCCAATCTCACTGTCGATCGCTTCTTCATTATCGGTAACGCATACCGTCAGACGGTTTGCGGAGTCGTTAAATTCCGCCCCGGAGGCGTCATAGATCATAGCCAGAAGAAATTCCTCTGCCTCATGCTCATCATCGTCCACTGCAGAGATCAGGATATCCTTTACCCACTCACCATCCGCAAAGGTAAGGTCAACAAATAAAGTGCCAAACGGGTCCTCCGCTTCTGTGTCAAGCTCCGTGTAGGTCACTCTTGCCGCCTCCGCAGAGCTCGAAGTCGCGATCCATTCGGTACCGACCGGATCCTCCACCCTAAGCTTCACATCGTTCCAGCTCACTGCGTTCGCGGTGTTTAATTCTTCTCCCTCTTCCTCCATCTCTGCCGCGGCAGGTGTCAGGGCGATATGGGCAGTTGCCTCTCCATCCCGGCCGCCGAGACGGTACACCGTGAGCTTCTTTTCCTTTTTTTCTCCCTCTTTTAAGTAAACTGCATTGTCCTTAAACGCAAAGACACCGTTCGGAAATGTTTCGATCCAGTCTTCCGTCTCACTGATCCCTGTTCCGTCATTTCCGGCTACGGTCTGTCTTCCGCTCTTCGGTTTGATATAACCGTATGCCGGCATACCGCCCTCGGCCGCCATAGCAGCCGCAAGAAGGACTGCCGTCCCCTGCCTCAGCCGCGATTTCCATTTCTTTCTCATATGATCCCTCCCAAAAATCTGATCTCCTGCTGTATAAAAGAATGTGTCCTGGCACATTCGGGGCGTCTCACGCGGTCGCCTGTGACAAGCTGTATCTTCGCGCGAGCACACAAAAAAAGCCTCTATACTTATATTGTACAGAAGCTTTCTTTGCATGTCCTCACCCCTAAGTAGTAACCTTTGAGGGATTTTTTTTCACTGAAAAAGCTTTTCCAGCTGCCGCCTTTTATCACGGCTGCTGCCGCCGATCCCCAGCTTTGCATAGATGTTTTTCATATGGGTCTTAACTGTGTTTTCGGTCAGGAACAGGCGTCTGGCGATCTCCTGGTTGCTGATGTATTCCGATGCCAGTCTGGCGATCTCGAGCTCCCGCTCCGAAAGCCCTGAGAGATCCTGTCCGGGAGTTCCCGGGAACGTCATTC
>CAKRNI010000186.1 GCA_934370915.1 uncultured Lachnospiraceae bacterium | reverse complement strand
TCTGTGGCCGCTGCGGGAGATATGGACGGTATCAGGTGTTTATGACCTATATGTGCCTGTCCTTTTTCTTTATTCCGATCTTTAAATGGGGACGGAAATATTATGTGAAGACAAGCTGCTGCGGGACCGTTTACCAGCTGGACGAGGAAGTCGGAAAGCGGATTGCCGCGGGAGAGGATGTGTCGATCCGGGAGGAAGACCTTACCCTTGTCTCCGAGGGGCATGATGCCCCGGCCTGGGATGTGCCGGTGAAGCGGTGTTCAAACTGTGGCTACGAGACGAAGGAAAATTTTGAATATTGCCCGAAGTGCGGAAAGAGGTTTTAAGACATGAAGATCACATACATTCATCACAGCGCATTTCTTGTGGAGACGGAATCGGTATATCTGTTGTTTGACTATTTTCAGGGAAAACTGCCGGAGCTTTCAGAGAAGAAGCCGCTCTATGTGTTCGCCAGCCACAGACACCCGGACCACTTTTCAAAGGTGATCTTTGAACTGGAGGAGAAATATCCGAAGATCCATTATATTCTGGCATTTGATATCTGGAGTAAGCGGGTTCCGGAATCTTGTAAAGGAAAGACAGAATTTTTAAATCCGGGACAGGTGCTGGATGATGGGACGCTGAAGGTCGAGGGATTTAAGTCCACGGATGAGGGTGTCGCGTTCTGGTGCAGTGTGGATGGTCTGGCGATCTACCATGCAGGCGATCTGAATCACTGGTACTGGGACGGGGAAGATCCGCAGTGGAATAAGAACATGACGAAGGCGTACCGGGAAGAGATCTCGAAGATGCACGGGCGGACGGCGGATATTGCGTTCCTGCCGTTGGATCCGAGACTCGGTGAATATTTTTACCTGGGGATCGATGATTTCGTGAAGGAAGTCGACGCGAAACATATTTTCCCGATGCATTTCTGG
This sequence comes from uncultured Lachnospiraceae bacterium, assembly GCA_934370915.1. Classification (GTDB taxonomy): domain Bacteria; phylum Bacillota; class Clostridia; order Lachnospirales; family Lachnospiraceae; genus Pilosibacter. The sequence continues at coordinate 4,301 of CAKRNI010000186.1, read as the reverse complement.
GGGGAATACGATGTGGCGGAGCGGCTGAAACAGCTGGCCTGTGCGACAGGATACCGCGACAGGATCGTTGAGATCCATGAAGAGGGAGAAAGCTGGGAGATCTGAGAGGGGGAATAAAATGCAGCCTGCGACCTCGATGAATATCAGAAAAGTGCAGGATGAAGAGGCGAAAAGAGAACGGTTTGCTTCCTGGTATATTACATTACCTGGAATTCCGGAGTACGAAAAAGAAATGATAGAGAAGTCATTGAAATATAACGTGTGGAAAGAACTCTTAACACTGTTCGTTGTTTATATGATTTTATCATTGGCATGGTTTTTCGGCCCTGGGCTGTATGATCCTTTTCAAAGCATAACAGGCTATAAACTCACAGGAAAAAAGAAAGTCATTGCAGTTGTCCAGGAAGATGGACAGTCATTGCGTCTGAAAGATCCGAATAAAGGTGAGCATGTACAGTATACACTTGCGGAACTTGGAATGGATCCGGTAAAGTATTCTTATGGAAACAGGCTTCAGACATACTGGGAGAAGGAAACGGATGGTGAGTATCATTTTCTTGCCATATTGCCGGAAAAACAGGCATCGAAAATAGACGGTCTCTATTACGGGGTGATAGGAGTCGGATATTTTACGATCCTTATTGGCGGAATCAGCGTATTTTTCATTCGAAGGAAGCGGTACACAGGATGGTTTCCGCGCTTCTACGATAGGATGGAAAAGTTTTATTCAGAGTATGATGTCCGGAGAAAGTACAGTGTTGAAAAGGGATATGACACAATAGATGCCATTATTGCTTACGGAAATGAAAATCAGTCCTCCTTTGTAAAAGAATTTTCCTGTATCCGGCTTACAAGAGAGGAAGAGAAGAGAAAGAAATCAAAGATAATCGCTGTATGGTTGACGACCATAGCCGGCATGACAGGAATCGTGCTGATCATTTCACTGCAGGTGAGTATTGCGTCAGAAATCGAACAAAGGAAAAATGAGGCAAGGACGGCAGCTGTTTTAGAAAAACTGCAGGCTGCGATCAACGAAAAAAGGCCCGGTTCTGCTGATGGATCAGAAAATTACAGCTATGCAGATATGATCGACCGGGCGAGAAATACATTCCCGGAAGAAGATGTTTACTACAAGCTTCTGACAACCGAAGAGTACGTTGCTCTAATTGTCACAACAAAGAAAAAACAAAATGTCTGCTTTGACCGGTATGTACCGGTACATGGCTCGATTGGCGAAGAGGGAACAGAGTATAAGCTTGAAATTTCCATGGTATCGGACGCAATCCAGCCGGATGACATTTTGCATAATTATACAGGGATTCTTTTGTCCCCGACATTGTAATATGAAACAAGTATAAATTGAGAGGAGAACACCATGAAATTCACATTTGCGCACAACAATTTTAATGTAACAGATCTTGACAAGTCCTTAAAATTCTATGAGGAAGCTCTTGGATTAAAGGAAGTAAGAAGAAAAGAAGCGGCGGACGGGAACTTTATCCTGGTTTACCTTGGAGACGGCGTGACACCGCACCAGCTGGAGCTCACATGGCTCAGGGACTGGGAGAAGGATCACTATGATCTTGGAGACAACGAGTTCCATCTTGCATTCCGGGTAGATGATTTCGAGGCGGCTCACGCAAAGCACAAAGAGATGGGATGCATCTGCTTTGAAAATGAGAAGATGGGGATCTACTTTATCACAGATCCGGATAATTACTGGCTGGAGATTGTGCCGACAAGAAAATAATGAAAAGGTCCGACAGCCAGATATATGAAAAATTCACACATCAGGCAGAAATGACGGAAACTGTTCTCACTGGAAAAATAGCAGCCGGTCAGAGATAGGAAACATAGAAACAGATAAAACAGGAGGAGCTAAGATGATTCTGATTAAAAACGGACGAGTAGTAGACGCAAAGAGCAATACCGACGAGATTCTGGACGTTGTCATAGAGGGCGGGAAGATAAAGACCATCGGAAAAGTGGAAGATGACGGAAGCTATGAGCAGGTGATCGACGCAGACGGCTGTGTCGTAGCACCGGGCCTCATTGACGTCCATGTTCACTTCCGCGATCCGGGACTTACATACAAAGAGGACATCCAGACAGGCTCCGCCGCAGCGAAAAAGGGCGGATACACAACGGTTGTCACCATGGCAAATACAAAACCGCCGGTAGATAACGTGGAGACCGTAAAATATATCATCGAAGAAGGAAAGAAGACAGGGATCAATGTTCTTCCGGCTGCCTGCGTTTCCGTTGGAATGAAGGGTCAGGAGCTCACGGATATGGACGCCTTAAAGGCGGCAGGAGCCGTTGGATTCACAGACGATGGAATCCCGCTGATGAACGAGAAACTCGTCTACGAGGCCATGAAGAAGGCGAAAGAGTTAAATGTACCGCTGAGCTTCCATGAGGAAGATCCGGCATTCATCTCCGAGAACGGAATCAACGCAGGTGCAGTTGCAAAGGAGTTTGGAATTACAGGTTCCCCGGCACTTGCTGAGGATTCTCTTGTTGCCCGCGACTGTATGATCGCCCTGCACACAGGCGCGTCAGTCAATATCCAGCATATCAGCTCCGCCACATCTGTAAAGGCTGTGAAGCTTGCGAAAGAGCTCGGAGCAAACGTGACAGCTGAGGTAACACCTCACCATTTCACATTAGATGAGACCGCTGTTTTAGAACATGGTGCAATGGCGAAGATGAATCCGCCGCTTAGAACCGCGAAGGACCGTGAGGGCATTATCGAAGGAATCAAGGACGGCTCCATCGATATGATCGCCACCGACCACGCTCCGCACAGCGCGGAGGAAAAGGCAGTTCTTCCGGTGTGGAAAGCTCCGAGCGGAATCATCGGTCTTGAGACGGCGCTTGGCCTTGCGGTGACAGAGCTTGTGAAGAAAGGCCACCTGACCACCATGCAGCTTGTGGAAAAGATGTGTGTAAATCCGGCGAAGCTGTATCACTTTGATAAGGGATATCTCGCTGAGGGCAAAGACGCTGATATCGTGATCTTTAACGAGAATGAGGAGTGGACGGTCACAGACGCTGATATCGCGTCCAAGTCCCACAATACACCGTTTATCGGAACAAAGCTTTTCGGCCGTGTGAAGTATACGATCTGCGGTGGAAATATTGTATACAAGGATTGATAAGAGAACAGGAGAAAACAAGTCATGAAAAAATACCAGGTGCTTCTTTTTGATGTGGATGGAACACTTCTGGATTTCGACAAGGCGGAGAGGATCGGCATCGAGCGGGTACTCACCCATTTCGGCGTGCCGGCCACTGAGGAGAACATGCAGAAGTATCATCATTTAAATAAAAGCTACTGGCAGAAGTTGGAGCGCGGGGAGATCACGAGAGAGCAGGTGTTAAGCCTGCGATTTGAGGACTTCTTCGGTGACTTTGGAATCAGGGTAAATGGCGCGGAGGTCGACAGTCTGTATCGCCAGACATTAAATGAGAGCGCGTTCCTTCTGGACGGTGCTATGGACCTTCTCAATGGCTTAAAGGATCGCTATGAGCTTCATATCGTTACAAACGGTGTCGCTGAGACCCAGTATAAACGCCTCGCGGCAGCAGGCCTGGACAAGCTGTTTCAGGGAATCTATGTTTCCGAGGAATCCGGATACCAGAAACCGCAGCAGGAGTATTTCGATTACTGCTTTGAAAAGATGGGCAGAAACGACGTGGAGAACATGCTGATCATCGGTGACTCCCTGACTTCTGATATCCGTGGAGGAAACAATGCCGGAATCGATACCCTGTGGTACAATCCGCACCATCAGGAAAATACAGCCGGGGTGTATGTGGATTACGAGGCGGATACGTTGGAAAAGATAGGTGAGATGCTGAGTTAATTTCAGAACGACAGCATCAGGCAATTTCTCTGAAAAGTTATGTAAACTAAATGCATCTGGAATGAAATAAAATCCATGGAAAATCATTTTGAAGGCTGGTTTTACTGCTGGTACCTTTCAAAATTGCAAAAAGTCATAGCAATACTGAGAAATATTGTCAGACATCTTGACAAATAAGAAGATTTTTCTTATAATTAAGCTTTCCCGGAGAGCATTGTCCGCCGCATACGGATCCGGTGAAGGGACAGAAAGAGCGGCGGCGAATATATAGAAATGAGGGGTGTATTTCATGAACAAGAACACGACAGATATTACATTATCGGCTTATTTTAATGACATCGTAATCGGATACTACGAGGACGAGGATCTGGTAAAACAGTTTGGAAGACAGCTTGGTTTCGACGTGGATATGGACACCTTTATGGCGGTATC
>CAKRNI010000185.1 GCA_934370915.1 uncultured Lachnospiraceae bacterium | reverse complement strand
CACGCCGTCGATCTGGCGGAGCTTTGCCATCAGGTTGTTTAATTCTTCGATTCCATGGATATCGAAGCTCATGGTGATCGTCGCCTTGCCCTGCTTATTCACACGGGAGTTCATCGTCTTGATGTCGATCTCGCGTTCTGTGAAGATCTTTGAGATATCCACGAACATGCCGATTCGGTTGTTCGCGAAGATCGAGATCTCTGTGGAGTAGGTTGCGGCACTGTTGTCCTCCTCAACGCCCTGCCACTCCGCGTCGATCAGGCGGCTTCTCTCGATCTCCGGGAGATTTAAGACGTTGATGCAGTCTGTTCTGTGGATTGTAATTCCGCGGCCTCTCGTCACGAAACCAACGATCTCGTCGCCCGGAACCGGGCTGCAGCACTTGGAAAAACGAACTGCAAGGTCATGGATGCCTTTTACGATAATGCCGCTCTTTGATTTGCTGCCCTTGATCGGAACCACAGCAGGTTTGTTGTTGTCACCGATGGCATCGAGGATCGTCGCGTCGGTCACTTCGCGCTTCAGCTTTTTTGTGCGCTCCTCGATCATCTTGTTGATGACCTGACCTTCTTTTAATCCTCCGTGTCCCACAGATGCCAGAACAGAATCCCAGTCCTGGAACGCGTAGCGTTTTAAAACCTTATCTACGAACTCCGGCTTATTGATATCGGAGAAGTTAATCCCCTTTGCCTTGCAGTAGCGGTCAATCATTTCGCGGCCTTTTAAGATATTGTCGGCCTTCCGCTCCTGCTTGAACCAGGCGTTGATCTTGTTTCTCGCCTGGCTGCTCTTGATGATATTTAACCAGTCACGGCTTGGTCCTTTGGAATTCTGGGACGTCATGACCTCGATCCGGTCACCGTTCTGGATCACATAGTCAATATTTACGAGCTTTCCGTTGACTCTCGCGCCCACCATCTTGTTTCCGACAGCCGTGTGGATCGAGTAAGCGAAGTCGATCGGTGTGGAGCCGCTTGGCAGTGCCTTTACGTCTCCGGTCGGTGTAAAACAGTACACGCTGTCGGAGAACATATCGAGGTCGCTCTTGATGGCGTTTAAGAATTCCTTGTTGTCGGACATATCCTGCTGCCACTCAAGGATCTGGCGCAGCCAGCTTAACTTCTTCGCCTCATCACCGGCAGCAACCTGTCCGCTGCCGCTCTCTTTATATTTCCAGTGGGCGGCGATACCATATTCCGCTGTGCGGTGCATTTCAAAGGTACGGATCTGGATCTCAAAGGGCTGGCCGTTCGTGCCGATCAGTGTCGTATGTAAGGACTGATACATATTCGGCTTCGGCATCGCGATATAATCTTTAAAACGGCCGGGGATCGGTTTGTACATCTCGTGGATCACACCCAGAGCCGCGTAACAGTCTTTTACGGAGTCCACGATGATGCGGACCGCGAAGATATCGTAGATCTGGTCCAGCGTCTTGTGCTGGTTTAACATCTTTTTATAAATGCTGAAGAAGTGCTTGACGCGTCCGTTGACTTCGCATCGGATCTCTGCATTTTCCATGTGGGTCTTGATCTCAGCGATAATGTCATCGATGAATTTCTGGCGCGCTTCGCTTGTCAGGGCGATCTTTTCTTCCAGCTCTTTGTATACATTAGGTTCCAGATATCTTAACGCAAGATCATCCAGTTCGATCTTGATCTTGGAAATACCGAGCCTGTCAGCGAGAGGAGAGTAGATCTCGATGGTCTCCCTCGCCTTCTCCTTCTGTTTTTCAGGGCGCATGTACTGAAGCGTCCGCATATTGTGGAGACGGTCCGCAAGCTTGATGATAATGACGCGGATATCTTTTGCCATGGCGAGGAACATTTTCCTTAAGTTCTCCGCCTGCATTTCCACCTTATCCGCCGACCAGGATAACTGGGTCAGCTTTGTGACACCGTCAACCAAGAGGGCAACCTCTTTCCCGAAGATCTCAGCGAGCTGTTCCTCTGTATACACGGTATCCTCCACCACGTCGTGGAGAAGTCCGGCTGCGATCGTCTCTTTATCCATCTCGAGATCCGCGAGGATGATCGCCACACAGAGCGGATGGATAATGTACGGTTCCCCGGATTTTCGCTTCTGGTCTTTATGGGCATTATCCGCAAGCTGATATGCCTTCTCGATCATGCTCAGATCATCGGACGGATGGTACTTTCTGATGCTGGCAACAAGATCCCGGTAAAGAACATCAGGACTTGTGAAATCAGCAGGCGCTTCCAGCTCGCCTTCGATCGTTTTCAGTTTGTTTTCTTCCATAATATCTCCCACCTTCACTTTTAGCGTACCATCCGGTTATGTCCGCCGCAGAAATCCGCTGTTTTCACAGTATTTTCGACAAAAGCAGACACTCCTGAAATATACCAACCATTATAAAATTTTTTGACATAAATTGCAATCGTTTTGTTGCGGTTTTGGGCCGCTGCTTTCCGGAAGGATTCCCCGATCCGGGGACTCTTATACCGGATCGTTCCCGCCGAGAAGCAAAAATACTTATAACAGATATATTTTTTATTATAGCATTACCATGATAAAGTGGTTGAACTTTAAAGAATAATGTATTATAATGCAAATATTAAAATTTTATAAATAAATTGGAAAGGGGTATTCCATTATGGACACAATGAGTCTCACAGCAAAGTATGAAGATGAGATGATTGCCATTCGCAGACATATTCATAGACATCCGGAGCTCAGCAACAAGGAATATAAGACAACGGAGTTCATCCGCGAAAAACTGACGGAATACGGCGTGGAGATCGCCGAGATCGGTATGAAGACCGGCGTTGTTGCCGTTATCCGCGGCGGAAAACCGGGAAAAACCGTTGCGATCCGCGAGGATATCGACGCACTTCCGATGAAGGAACTCACAGGACTTCCGTTCGCTTCCGAAAATGATGGTGCTTGCCATTCCTGCGGACATGATATCCACACAACCGTGCTTCTCTACTGCGCGAAGGTATTATCTGAGATCCGCGGGGAGCTTGCCGGAACAGTCATGCTGATCTTCCAGCCGGCAGAAGAGCATATGGGAGCCGGTGAGCTTGTTGACTGCAATTTCACGCAGGTTGCGAAACCGGACGCATTTATCGGTCTCCACGTATCACCGGAGATCGATGCCGGAAGCATCGGATTAAAGAAGGGACCGGCAAACGCATCCAACGATTTCTTCAATATCAAGATCAAAGGAAAGGGCGGACATGGCGCTCACCCGGAAAACTGCATCGATCCGGTCGTAATCTCCGGTTATGTGATCACACAGCTTCAGACCGTGATCTCCCGTGAGAACTATCCGGTATATCCGGGCGTTCTTACCATCGGCAGCATCCACGGCGGAACCGTAAACAATATCATCCCGGATTACGTGGAGATGCACGGAACACTGAGAAGCCTTGATCCGGACTGCCGCAAAAAAATGATGGCTGCCATCGACCGCATCGTAAAAGGCTGCGCCGAGTCCATGAGAGGAACCGCGGAGGTTGAATGGGAAATCGGAGTTCCGCCGCTCGTAAATGATGATTCCATCATCGAGGCAGTTGCTGAGGCCGCTGCAAAGACCATCGGTGCTGACCATGTTTCCTATGTGAAGAATCCGTCAATGGGTTCCGAGGACTTTTCTGTTCTCTTCCCGAAGTTCGGACCGGGCGCACAGTTCCGCTTGGGATCCGGAAACAACGAGGATCCGAATTCCAGACACGGCCTTCATAACTCTAAAAACGTATTTGATGAGAAGTGCATCCGCACAGGTGCATCCGTCATCATCCAGTACGCGAGAGATTTCTTAAAATAAAGGAGAATACTTATGGAAAACAACAAGAAAAAGCTGCAGATTCCAAGCACATGTGCACTGTTATTCATGCTCATGATCGTCTGCGCCATCCTGACCTGGATCGTTCCGGCAGGTGAATTCGATACAGAGAAGGTAGGCAACTTAAACAAGGTTATCGCAGGTACCTATCACACTGTAGATGCTTCCCCGGTCGGTCCGTGGGCAACCATCATGGCAGTCGTACAGGGATTCTACAAAGCCGCAAAATTAATGGTCATGATCATGTTTGTCGGCGGTGCTGTTGAGATCCTTGAAAAGACAGGCGCGATCCACGCTGCCTTCGGAAAACTTGCTTCCAAGCAGAACTTAAATGTAAACGTACTTGTATTTTTAGTAATGGCATTCATGTCCATCGGCGGCGCAGCAGGCGTTTTCGCAAACCCGGTCGTTGCCCTGATCCCGATCGGAATCATCCTTGCAACAAACTTAGGATATGATTCCTTCACAGGCTTCCTGCTTGTATACATGGGCGCTTACTCCGGATTTAACGTAGGCTGGGCGAACGCCTCCAGTATCGGTATTGCACAGCCGATCGCGGAGCTCCCGATCTTCTCCGGTTTCGGTGTCCGCGTCGTATTAAACATCATCAACTTCGCGCTCTGCTATTTCTTTACGATCCGTTACATGAAAACCATCAAGGCGGATCCGAAGAAGAGCTTAAACTATGAAGCTGGCATGAGTGCATCTGACAGCATGGGCGCAGGAAAAGATGGAGCGAAGGCGATCGAAGCACATTTAACAACGAAGCACCTGATCAGCCTGATCGGTCTTGTCGTAGCGGTTGCGGCAATCCTGGTTGGCTCTGTAAAATATAAATGGAGCTACGATCAGATCGCCGCTACATTCTTTACACTTGCTGTTGTTGTTGGCCTTCTCAATGGTATGGGTATCAACGGAACAACGAAGGTATTTATCGGTGGCTGTTCCAAGATGGTAAACGCCGCGTTCATTGTCGGCTTCGCAAATGGTATTTCTGTGATCCTCGCAAGCGGAAACATCTTAAATACGATCGTTTACTGGCTGTCCATCCCGATGTCCGGAATGGGTTCCATCCTCGGAGCGAACTTCATGTTCGTCGCAAACCTGTTTATCAACCTTTTCATTCCGTCCGGTTCCGGACAGGCTGCAGCGGTTATGCCGCTTATGGTTCCGGTTGCTGACCTTGCAGGCATCACAAGACAGGTTGCTGTACAGGCATTCCAGTTCGGTGACGGCTTCTCCAACTGCCTCTTCCCGACAGCAGGTACTCTGATGGGTTCCCTCGCGATCGCAAAGACAGACTGGACAAAATACGCAAAGTGGCTTATGCCGCTCCTCGGATGTCAGGTGATCCTCTCATTCGCATCTTTAACGATCTTACAGAGCATCGGCTGGACCGGACTGTAGGAAGACGTATAATATAAGGAAAAAGGACTTCCGTT
>CAKRNI010000184.1 GCA_934370915.1 uncultured Lachnospiraceae bacterium | reverse complement strand
TACTTCCATTCCTTCCACACCTCCGGCTGATACCCAAGTGTGGACTGTCTCCCGTTTCTTACAACCGGCGTCCTGATCACGGACGGATTTTCCAGAATCTTCTCTAACTTATCCTCATCCGCGATATACTTGATCAGCGCAAGCGTATCCTTATCTTTTCCATCCCAGTTGACCATATTTTCGATTCCGCCGTTGACCTCTGCAACCGAACGAAACTCGCCTTTGCTCATTCCCTTCTCTTTCATGTCAATAAACTGGTATTTGATACCGCGCTCTTTAAAAAAACGCTCCGCCTTCTTTGTATCATTGCACTTTTTTGTGCCAAAAATCTGTATGTTCAAAACATTATTACTCCTTTTTATTTGCCATGACTTTTCCTTATTGCATCCATTATAATACTTTTCATACTAAACTTCCATGTAATCGTAGTAAAATAAAGCAGCAACACAAAATCTCCAAAAGAGGCAGGATGCTCTGTCGAAAGGTCGTTCCTTTTCACAGATTCATCCTGCCTCTTTTATAATTTTCTGACTTGGATTTTCAGAATTTTTCCGGATATCGATCTATCGTTGATCCCAGTTCAGGCTTCTCCATCAATCCTCCAGCCTCGGTCCAACCTCCTTCGGGATCGGGCACTCGTAGATGCCGTTTGTCTCCGCCATCCACTCATCATGTGCCTTTTTCAGGAGCTCCGGGCTCTCCATGGTCTTTAATGCAGCCAGTGCCATCGCCTCGCCTACATTCAGCATCGCCTTATGTGCGATCTCCGTATTTCCATGGGCGGTCATCTGCCAGGTGTGGGCGGCGGTGCCGAGAGTTGCGGTGGCAGTTGTGCACATGGCGGTCGGGATCACATAACTGGCATCACCGACGTCGGTGGAGCCGGCCTGAACTTTTCCGTTCCAGACGAGCGGAGCGATGGATGTGTGGAGCGGATGGGCTTCGATCTCCTCCATGTGGTCCGCGCCGAAGAGTTTCCTTAAGGACGCGCGCTTTGCCTCCATCTCATCCGGTGTCGCGGTCTCATGGAAGAATTTTGACGCCAGGGCAAAGTCCGCCTCGTCGTATTTCGGGGCACCGATCTCCTCCATGGACTCGTGGAGAACTTCTGAGAGAACATGGTTCGGGATATAGTCGGAAAGTCCGGCATAGAGCTCGTATGTCATCTCGGTTCCCGTCATCTTTGCGGCGCCTTCCGCCACATCAACGACGCGCTTGTAGATCTCCTTCACCTGCCATGACTTTGGTGCGCGGATAAAATAGTGGACTCTGCTGTGTCCCTGGACAACGTTCGGGGCGATTCCTCCTACATCACGGTACGCGTAGTGGACTCTCGCGTCGGAGATAATGTGCTCCCGCAGGTAGTTGACTCCGACGCTCATGAGCTCCGCAGCGTCCAGTGCGGAACGTCCAAGTTCCGGGGCTGCCGCCGCGTGGGAAGTCACACCCTTAAAGTTGAAGAACACGCTGACATTCGCCAGTGTAGACTCGGACCAGATCGCATTCTTATCGCCCGGATGCCATGTAAAAGCAGCATCCACACCGTCAAATACACCTTCTCGTGCCATGATTGCCTTTCCGTCTCCCTTTTCCTCACTCGGGCATCCAAAAAGGATCACAGTTCCCGCTTCCGGGTGCTCCTCGATATAAGCTTTTACAGCAAGCGCTGCCGCCAGAGCACCCGCGCCGAGGAGGTTATGTCCGCATCCATGTCCATCCGGGTTTTCCCCTGCGGCTTTCTTTCGCATCGTGCAGCCGCCTTCCTGGGACAGCTCCGGCAGAGCGTCATACTCGGCGAGGAAACCGATCACCGGCTTTCCGCTTCCGTATACGGCCTTGAACGCCGTCGGCATGCCGCCGACTCCCATCTCCACCTGGAATCCCTCTTTTTTCAGGACTTCCTCGTAGAGCTTCGCGGTCTTGAATTCATGGAATCCGACCTCTGCATAGTCGAAAATTTTGTCGCTGACATCAACGATCAGGGCTTTTTTATCTGCAACTGCTTTTAAGACAAATTCTTTTTTATCCATATTATTCGTCCGAAATTCCGGATCTTCCTTTCCTAGATTTATCAGGAACTTGCGCCTATGCCGCACGTTTTCATATTTTCCACCGACCAGGACGCTTATTTTCCCTTTACGCGCTGACCTTTCCCTTTTTATAAAGTGCCAGGGAATAAATCACCGACAAAATGATCACACCGACCATAATATAGCTCTGGTTTGAGGAGAACACCTTGCGGCCGATCACTAAGATCGCAATAATCGGAAGCGCGATCGGAACGATGGCCTGCTTCGGGGCCTTTAAGATGAACGGGAACAGCAGGGCACCCATAAGTGCCGGAACCATGTTCTGGAATGCCGGCTGTAAGAATGGGTTGTTGTAGATCGGCGCAAAGAGCGGAGCTAAGAACAGCATTCCCAGGAATACAATGGCTGTTGTCACGAATGTGGATGCCGCAACGGCGATGATCGCAACGACATCGGCGCGGTCGCTTCCGGCTGTGTATCCTGCAACTTCCATAGCGTTGACCGCCGCCGGGACCTTCATGTTGCTGACATTACCGGTAACGCAGGACATGTAGAGCGCGCCGCTTCCGATGATCGGCATGAAGGACAGGTTCTCACAGATACCGCTGATGCTGAATGTCAGGAGAAGTGGGATCGCATTTTTCAGAATTTCCGAAATATTCATGGAAATTCCGTTTGCTGCTGCAAGTCCGAAAGGAACTGCCATGAAGCTGATCAGGGCACAGACAACGGTGATTCTTCCGAGTCTGTGGATCTTATTGTAAAAGCTGTTTTCTTTCATATCATTTTCCTCCTAGATAAACAGATTCGCTACACATGCGCCAAGCATTCCAACAATCATGCTGAGCGGGAACGCGAACTCTTTCAGCTTCTTATGGTTCGCCGCAAACTTGTTTACGAAAATCGATGTGATACCTGCAACCAGGATCGCTGCTACCGCCGGGATGTTCGCGATGTTTGTGAAATGCGGAGCTGCCATGGTTCCGTAGAGACCGAGGAACATTGCTGTCGTGATGATCGGAACGAGCTTCGCGTTGCTGTTCTTGATGGACTCGACTTTCTTATCGTACGCCTTTAAGAAGAAAACGTTGAAAATATTTCCGCCAAGAATTCCAATTGTTACAACAAACAAAATAAACACGAAAGTATCAGCCGGGATGTCCGGAACGGTGATGGATTCCAGGCCCAGCGCCTCTGCCGCCATATTTGCAACCATGGTCTCATATGCCGCGGAACCTACAACGCTTAAGCGGAGCCACGGGAAATAACGGCCCAGGGACGGAACCAAGAGCAGGTAACTCACGATGATCGGGAGTGACGGGATAATAGAGAAGATCGCGCTGCTTCGTGCGGCTTCCTTCATTTCCTGGTCTGTCATGTTCAGTTCTTTTCCGCGTTTGAATGCCACGATCATAAAGATCACCGGCTGGAGAAGAACGATCAGGATGGTGATTCCACAGAGAATTGCCATCGTCGTACTGTTTGCTAACTGCAGATGCGTACTCATAGTGATTCCTCCTTATGTATAGCCCGGAATGCAATAGTTACAGATCACTCGCCAGTTTCTATATCTGTTTGGTTTGACATATCCGGTTGATTGGTATACACTTGATTATACTATTTCTACAGCGTTTTACAAATTTCCCGTTTTCATCACGTTATAACTGAAACGTTATAAGTCAGTATTTATCCGAGCTGTGATATATCCGTCATATTATATGTTTTTGATCATGTTCCCGGATTACATCCACAGGGCGGCTGGCTTTTATTTCAGAAAGGAGACCATCCCCTATGAATCTTCAGAACATGGAATACCTCATCGAGATCTCAAACTGCGGTTCCATCTCCGCCGCCGCGAAGCACCTCTTCGTGACCCAGCCCTATCTCAGCAAGGTCCTCAGAGAGACGGAAAAAGAGTACGGGCTCACAATCTTTACCCGCGGAAAAAACGGAATTATCCCGACGGAATCCGGACGGCTCTTTCTCGACATGAGCCGGGATCTCATTGAGCACGCGAAACATTTTAAGACCACCTTTAAGGAGCACTCGGAAGCTTACCGCCTGCGGGTCTCCTCCAGCAGCTGTTCCCACGCCAGCGATGCCTTTATCCGCATGGTGAACTCTCTTGCGGACACGCCGTTCCGTTTTTTCTACCGGGAAATGACCGGGAATGAAGTCATCGAGGATGTCTACACGAACCGTGCCGACATCGGATTTATCATGTATCCGGCCCATAAGGCAGACAAGGTCCAGGAACTTCTCACCTTCCGCCATCTGGAAGCGCGCCCGCTGTTCCAGTCCCCGACACAGTTTTTCTGCCGGGTAGGACATCCGATTCTAAAAGAACTGGATAACCTGACACCGGAAAAGCTGTACCAGTACAACTTCGTCCTCTATCCAAGCGAGAGCACAAAGACCCGGGCCGCGGAGAGCGTTTACAACGACGAAACGCTGCAGCTCATCAACTGGAACAGGATCTCCCAGGTCATCTATGTCAACAGCCGCGCCCTGCTCCACAACGTGATCCAGCGCTCCGACTATCTCGGAATCGGAATGATCCCGATGCGGGAGCAGGTGGAAAACTATAATATCGTCTCATTCCCGCTCCCGGACTGGATGCGGCCGGAAGCTGACCGGTACGGCGATTATATCAGCGCCTATATCTTCCAGAAAGGCATCCAGCTGCCGAAGGCCGCCAGGGCCTATATCACGTTTCTGGAGCAGTTTTATGGTCCGGATTCAGGGTATGAGGAAGAATGTTCGGAGAACAAAAACCTGTAGAATTGTTTCGTTGAAATCTGCAGGATCGCCGTTACTGCACACGGGTAGGAATTTTCTGAACTGAAAATTCCGTACAGTACAGTGGTGGTAGTGGATTTTGCCGATTTGGAATGCGAAGCATCGGCAAAATCAGTTACTGTTTGCGCAAGGCGTGAACAGTAACGAATCGCCCTTTAGGCGAGTTTCTGAAAAATAGCCGGAAGCTAAAAAGCTCTCAGAAAAACTGCTTTTGATCTGCAGTCTCTCCGGGAGCTTTTCTATGTCCGCCCGGACGGCTGTTTTCACACAGCCCGTCCAGACAATGATTCATTTCATATCTTTCACAGCGTTCTGATATCCGCTGTCTTTATCCCCACATCCGGGAATCTCACATCATCTTATCCACCATGCCCATCAGCTCATCACCGACGGCTTTGGACTTCGCCTCAGCATCATCAAGGGAGGTT
>CAKRNI010000183.1 GCA_934370915.1 uncultured Lachnospiraceae bacterium | reverse complement strand
GATACCTCCCTGCGCCAGACCATTTATAACCTGCTGCAAAAATACCAACATATTGTCACCACCTGTACGTTTTCATCGTAACTGTTCAGTATGTCTATGTTTTCTTACGGTCAGCGCAGCAAGTGCACAGACCTGTTGAACAGTTATTTTTCATCTTAATATTTTTTTCGAAGAATTACTCCGCATATAAAACGTATTTTCCGTCCTTTACAGTCAGTGTCAGATAATCTCTCACCCAGTCACCATTCTCATCAAAGCTGACAGTGCCTGTGACACCCTCATAGTTTGTTTCCTTTAACGCTTCCGCAAGTGTCTGTCTGGTAAGCTCTCCGCCATTTTCCGCCACCGCCCGCTCCGCTGCGTCTGCCAGTACATACATCTGGTCATATGCAAGTGCCGCGAAACCGTCCGGAACTTCACCGTTGTATTTCTCCTCGTATTTGGTTACGAATTCCTGTCCCTTCTCATCTGCGCCGTCCGCTACGAACACACCGCTGCAGAGAAGACCCTCAGAGGCATCTCCTGCGATATCGATCACATTCTGGCTGTAAAGTCCAGGCTGTCCCATGATCTCCGCCTCAATTCCCATCTGTCTTGCCTGTTTGATAATGAGGGCGCCGTCTGTTGTGGTTCCGCAGAGTGCGATACAATCCGGATCCAGGCTCTTTACTGTGGTGAGGATCGCTGCGAAGTCCTGATCTGTCGCCTGATAAGGGATTGAATTGAGGATCTGACCCCCATTCGCCTCAAACTGCGCATTGAAGCTGTCTTTCAAACCGGAGCCGTAATCGTTGTTGCAGTAAAGAGTTACTGCTTTTGTCTTTCCCATTTTTGTGAACTGATTTGCAATCTGAGGACCAACAGCCGCATCCTGGACTGCCATACGGAAGAAATAATCACTGATGCCCGTCAGGGATTTCGCACTGGAACTTACTACCAGCTGGGCCATTTCCGCATCACCTGTAATAGGAAGCATTGCTGCTGTACAGGAGGTAAGGCAGGAACCGCCGATCGCCAGGATCGAATCATCATCCGCAAATTTCTGTGCGCCGTTGGCCGCCGTGGAAGCATCGCCGCCGTCATCATACGTCTCCAGCTCCAGCTTTGCACCTGACACGCCTCCCGCCGCATTGATCTCTTCCAATGCCAGCTCATAGCCTTTTTCCTGCTTGGTGCCATATGCACCGTTATCACCGGAAAGTGGAGCTACCAGACCGAACCTGATCGTATCGACCGCTGCTTTTACATCGGAGGACGCTCCGGCACTGCCGTCAGCTGAGGCTGCTGCCTCTGTTTTGCTCTCCGCTGCTCCCGAAGCCGGCGCGGAAGAAGAGGAAGAACATCCGGATACTGTCATCGCCGCAATTACAGCCATCATTGCATACACATAACTTTTTTTCATAAATCCTCCTTGTCCAGAGCCTTAGAAAGCATGGATCCTGCATGAACAAAAAAAATAGGAAACTCAGACCTGTTCTCTGAATTTCCCATGAACTCACGCTGGCCTTCCGGCTCTGTTTCCTTATTTATTTTTGTTGTGTCAAATCATACACCAGATTTTTCCTCCCGTCAAGTCATTTTCTTTGATTTGTAATATTTTATCTGGCATTTTATTTATTTTCTGAACATACATCACGCAAATCTTCCATTTTATTTTGTGACACCTGTCTGTATACAAATTTTACTCTGTGTGATAATATATTTTATGCCTGTTTACAGCTGCCAGTACTGCCCGCAGCTGCTTTTATCTCAGTCGAGAAGACTCCCACCTCTTTCAGGGGTGAGTAATCGCAAATTTGTCTCAGTGGGAGTCAAATCTCCGATATTGAAAGAAGGTTCATGTTATGGCAACTTCCATGATCAAAGGCAGCCCGTTAAAATCCATGCTGCAGTTCGCGCTGCCCCTGTTAATAGGAAATCTTCTGCAGCAGACATATAACATTATCGATGCCGCCATCGTAGGCCAGGTTCTCGGTGCTCAGGCATTAGCGAGCGTCGGCGCCAGCACCAGTGTCCAGTTTCTTGTCCTCGGCTTCTGTATGGGAAGCTGCACCGGCTTCGGAATCCCGGTGGCAAAATATTTTGGTGCCGGTGATCACAGGCGGATGCGGGACTTTATCTTTAACGGTGCTGTCCTCACAGCTCTGATCGCTGTTATCGTGACAACACTCTGTGCTGTCCTCTGCCCATGGATCCTGCGCATGCTCTCCGTCCAGCGTGACATCTACGAGAACGCATATACATACCTGTTAATCATTTTCCTCGGGATTCCATTCACACTCCTCTACAACTATCTGTCCAGTATTCTCCGTGCCGTCGGAGACAGCCGGACGCCATTTATGTTCCTTGCATTTTCCGCAGTGTTGAACATCTTTCTGGATCTCTTCTTCATTGTCATCGCAGGATGGGGATGTGCCGGAGCCGCTTTCGCGACAATCACGTCCCAGGCGATCAGCGGAATCCTCTGCCTGTTTGTCATCATCCATCGTATGAAGATCTTATGGATCACGAAGGAAAACCGTGTTCTCAAAAAGGATGCCATTGCGGAGCTTCTCCAGATGGGACTTCCTACCGGACTTCAGTTTTCCATCACCGCTATCGGCAGCATGGTCATGCAGTCCGCAAACAACGGTCTCGGCGGCGACTATGTCTCCGGATTTACCGCAGGCGTCAAGTTAAAGCAGTTTACCTTGTGTCCCTTCGATGCAATCGGAACAGCCGTATCTGTCTTCTGCAGTCAGAACCTCGGTGCCGGTCAGGCTGACCGGATCAGAAAGGGACTGAAAGAGGGCATCGCACTTGGAATCAGCTACGGCATCTTTGCAGGACTGATCCTGATCTTTTTTGGCCGTCCGCTGTCCATGATCTTTGTGAGTAAAGATGCTTCCGGTGTTCTTGATGCCTCTGCCCAGTACCTGCGCTGCATGGGATTTTTCTACTGGACACTTGGGATTTTAAACATCGTCAGGATGGTGACTCAGGGCTTAGGATATTCCGGAAGAGCATTCTTCTCCGGCGTAACAGAGATGTTTGCCCGCACTATCGTGAGCCTCTGCTTTGTCGGCCGATTCGGATATCATGCGATCTGTTTTGCCGACCAGACTGCCTGGATCGCTGCCTGCTGCTATATCACTCCGACATGCTTTTACTGCGTGAAGAAGGTTACGAAAATGCTGCAGAAAGGCGAAGCTGAAACTGCCTGTTACTAAAAAAGGTTCTCCCGACACCGGAATTTATTTTCCAGTGCCGGAGAACCTTTTCTTCTATCTTTTTTATGAATTTTTCAACAAATCTCCGATTTACTTTAACTCATCCGGGATCCACCATAATCCGTCGTTGTTTTCTTCCATGTACTGCTTGAACTCATCAGAATGATATGCGTCTACGATCGCTTTTGCCCACTCTGCGTCTTTGTTCTCTTCCTTGACAACGACCTGAAGTACCAGATGATCCTGGATATCCTCCGTTGCAAGCGCTGTGGACGGATCGATTCCTGCATTGTATACAACGCTGCCGGTGATTGCCACATAGTCAAAATCCTGGATCGCTGCCGGGATCGTTAAGCTCTTCATCTCAGTAAACTCAATGTTGTGCGGGTTCTCAACGATATCATCCTGAGTCACTGCGGACGGATCTACGTCATCCGCGAGTTTGATCCAGCCGATCTTCTGGAGCATCAGATAGCATCTTGCAGTGTTGGCGGCATCATTCGGAACTGCGACTTTTGCACCGTCCGGAATCTCATCCACAGATTTGTACTTTGCGGAATAAACACCTGCCGGTACCGTCGGGATCGGGCAGATCGCAACAAAATCCGCATTGTAATTCTCATTAAAATTCTCCATATAAGCGGTATGCTGCTCAACATTGACATCAACGTCCCCGTCATTTAAGCCGATATCTGCGGTCTGAAGCTCAGAGAAATCAACGCCTTTTACGGTATATCCCTCTTTCTCAAGGATCGGAACGATCGCTGCCTCAAAAAGCTCAGTGTACGGTCCCTGGGATTTTCCGTATACGATCTCTTTCTTGTCTGCTGTGTCCGTTGCCGCTGCTTTGCTGTCTGCCTGTGTGTCCTTGCTCTCAGCCGCCTGTGCTGCTGTTGTCTGTGCAGTTTCACTCTTTCCGCATGCCGCAAGGCTTAAAACTGCCGCTCCCATAAGTACTCCTGCAATCACTTTTCTCATAATTTTTCTCCTCTCGCGTCTGCCCTTTTATGTCGCATTTTTGTGGGGCAGCCGCACCTTTCTTTTTATTTATGCTGTCTTAACTTACCGGAAATCGTATTTCCAAGAATCTGTAAAAGCTGTACAAGGATCACCAGGATCACAACCGTGAGGATCATGAGCGGTGTGTTCATCTTTTCATAACCATATGTGAGCGCAAGGTCACCAACTCCGCCGCCGCCGACATAACCGGCCATTGCGGACGCTCCGAGAAGTCCGATGGTTCCTGTTGTCAGTGCCAGCACCATGGAGCCTAACGTCTCAGGAACCAGAAAATACCGGATGACCTGCCAGGTTGTCGCGCCCATGGCCTCAGCCGCCTCCAGAATTCCCGGATTGATCTCAAGCAGGCTGTTCTCCATCAGCCTCGCAAGGTACGGGCTTATGTAAACCACAAGCGGTACCAGCGCTGCCGTGCTTCCAATGGTCGTTCCGACGATGGCACGGGTGAGCGGCATGATCGTTACAAGAAGAATGACAAACGGTACGCTTCGCACCACATTGATATAGGCGCTGACGATCACATATAACGGCCGGTTTTCCGCCAGACCGCCTTTTCTGCAGAGCACCAGGATCAGTGCCAGCATCATTCCTATGATGGTTCCGATCAGAAGTGACCAGCCCACCATGTATAACGTCTGTCCGCCGTTTAATAACAGGCGCTCCACCGTGACTTTAAAGATTTTTGTCTTCATGAGTTCTTCCATCTTACTCCACCTCCAGTCGTTCTCTTAAAACGCCGTTTTTATCGATCTCCGCTTCCGCTTTCTCGATGCTCTCCTCATCACCGATGAGCTGTAAGATGAATACACACATAACGCTGTCTTCCAGCTCCTGCACCGCAGCACCGAGGATATTGACAACAATGCCTTCCGTCTTACAGATATCGGAGATCACCGGGCGCTTCACGCTGGAACCGATAAATTTCAGACGCTCCACACGGAAGTTTTCCTTCTGTTCCTTTACAAGACTCACAATGCTGTCCGGAATCTGATCCCGGATGACTGTCTGGACAAACCGCTTTGTCACCGGCATTTTCGGAGATCCAAAGACTTCCA
>CAKRNI010000182.1 GCA_934370915.1 uncultured Lachnospiraceae bacterium | reverse complement strand
GTCTCCACCTGCGTCGTCCCCGGGAACATGTCGACGCAGCATACTCTTGTGACCTCATAACCTTTCGCCTGCAGTACGACGAGATCTCTCGCAAGGCTCGTTGGTTTGCAGGAAATATAGATCATTCTTTCACATCCATAATGGTCGATGATCTTTGGAAGCGCCTTCGGATGGATTCCGTCTCTCGGCGGGTCCAAAACGATGAGATCCGGGCGTTCCTCCAAGGTATCTAATACTTTTAAGACATCTCCCGCGATGAAGTCGCAGTTTGTCAGTCCATTCTGCGCCGCGTTCACCTTCGCCGCCTCAACAGCTTCCTCGATGATCTCCACGCCGGTCACATGTTCTGCCGCCGGAGCCAGGATCTGGGCAATGGTACCGGTTCCGCTGTAAAGATCGAAAACCTTTCTTCCGTCTGTCTCACCGATGTATTCGCGGGCTGTCTCATAGAGCACCTCTGCACCGAGAGAGTTGGTCTGGAAAAAGGAGAATGGAGTGATCTTAAATTTTAATCCGAGAAGCTCTTCCATAAAGAAGTCCTGGCCATAAAGGATCACCGTGCGGTCATTCTGTACCACATCCGCGAGGCTGTCGTTTTCTGTGTGGAGGATTCCGGCAAAAGAACCTTCCAGATCCAGTTCCAGAAGTTTTTCTTTCCAGCCCTCAAGCAGCGCTTCCTCATTCTGTTCACTCTTCCAGGTTCCCTCTGTCTGGGTGGAGGTCACAAGATCCACAAGGATCTCCCCGGTCTTCACACCGCGGCGGACAAGAAGATGTCTCAGATATCCGACATGCGCCATTTTTTTATAGAAGGCTGCTCCGTGCTCCGTAAAATAATCCAACGTCGCTCTTAAGATCTTACAGCAGTCCGGGTGCACCAGCACACACCGGTCCACGGTCACGATATCATAAAAGCTGCCGCGTTTATGCATTCCCAGAGTCATGGGACCGTCCTTAAACTCATCTCCGAAGGAAAATTCCATTTTGTTCCGGTATGCCTTTGTCAACGGACTTCCTTTGATCCCTTCAAAATTGTAGCCCGCCGGAAGAACCGGATCTAAAAGAGCCCGGACCTGCCGCTCCTTGATTTTTAACTGTTCCTCATAAGGAACCGTCTGGTACGTACATCCGCCGCAGTCCGCACGATGAGGACATGCCCCCTCTGTACTTTCGTATGCTGCGGGAATCACGACCTTAAGAAGTCTTCCCTCGCATCTTCCTTTGCGCTGCTTGGAGATCGCGATTTCGACGGTCTGCCCCGGGAGCGCATTCTTTACAACTACCTTTTCCTCTCCGATATGGAGGATTCCTTTATTTGGAAAATCCATCTTTTCCACTGTACCGGTGTAGATCTCACCTTTTTTCATATTATTTTTGTACTCCTTTTTCTGCCGGGAATCGGATTTTTCCGTTTCTGATCGCACAGCGCGTAAACGATGCCTCGTTCCCTGATATGTTTTTATGCACAGAAAAAGGCTGTGCAAGCGATCCCTGCCACAGCCTCGTTCTCATTGTGTTTGTAAGCATTTCGGCTTAAGCTTCTTTCTCGTCATCCTTCTCGACAGCTTTTTCCGTTTTTTTCGGAGTTTCCTCCTCTTCCTCGAAAAAGTCATCGTCGAAATCATCGTCGAAATCGTCTTCAAAATCTTCCAGATAATCCGGTGTAAAGAAGCGATATACTGCGTATGCGATTCCGGCTACAGCAGCAACAGCGCCGATGATAGCAAGCACCCAGAGGATACAATTCTTTTTCTTATCCTCTTCTTCTTTTTTATGAAGCAGTTCGTTCAGTTTGGACGCATTTATAAGCTCTTCCATTTTGCTGAGTGCGTCTTTACTCATCGTATCGAATTTGTTCATCCTCACACATCCTTTCTGTTTCACAGCCGCCCCGGACAAGAATGATCCGCACGGACAGATACTTTGTAATAGTATATCATGATTTTATGGTTTTTACTATCCCTAAATTTTCATAGTTTTAGACATCTCTTTTTTATACTTCGGTATATGGAGTTCTATAATTCAAGTCGAACGTCTGTGAGACTTGGCGCGTGATTCTGGTCAGCGTAAGCTGACATATTCTTTACAGAATCACTGCGCATCCTCGCGGAGCGTTTATCTCAGTCGGAAACCTAACTCCCACTGAGACTAATTTGTTATTACTCACCACCTGAAGAGGTGGAGGCTTCTCGACTGAGATAAACATGATAAAATAAAACTGCTGTCGCACCTCCAGCAGAAAGGAGGCGGTATTTATAGATTACATAAACACTTTCCTTGTCTCTGTCGCGGCAAGCATTGTTGGCTACTATGTTTGCAAATGGTTGGATAGGGACAACCGACAGTAACAGCCTAAACGGTTCAGCTCACCGCAATGAGCAAGAAAACCCCCAGAGTGGCACCTCCGGGGGTTTTCGCGTACTCATAGACATATAAGCACTTTCCTTAGCTGTTTTTAATTATATGCGATTGCCTAAAAAAAATCAATACTAAATTTCTTTTGGCTAATTTATTTACAGCTTCTTCAGCTTCGCAAAGGAAGCAAACATCTTCCTTGTCCCGATCGCCGCATTATCAAAATCCACTGTGACCTCAAAATCTTTTCCGCCGTCCGCGATGGATTTCACGGTTCCGTCACCAAAACGCATGTGATGGACGCGATCGCCTTCAGAGTAATCCAAAGACTTCGGTTTTTCTACGGTGAACGACTTTCCGAAGGTCGGTGTGGTCTTCGGAGCCGCTGAAGTCCCGGAGGCGTATGGATTCTTATAGGCATCGGATTTCTGTCCGAAAAGGCTCACGCCCGCCGGGCGGTTTTGGAATCTTCCGGTGTGACCGCCTGCCGCTTTTCCGTCCGCGCCGGAAGCCTTCGCCCACGGAAGTCCCGCTTCCTCCGGAAGATCTCTGTATGCGTCCGGCATTTTTTTCCATCCGGTCTTTGAATCATCCAGGTCCGGACGTTCCAGGCACACATCCGGGATCTCGTCAATAAACCGGCTCGTTCTCGCGTACTGCATCTCGCCCTTCACCATACGGCTCTTTGCGGCAGTCAGCGTCAGCCGCTTCTCCGCCCTCGTGATTCCCACATAGCAGAGACGGCGCTCTTCCTCCAGTGCCTCCGGTCCCTCCATCAGGGACATTCCGCTCGGGAAAAGTCCATCTTCCATTCCCGCAAGATACACATACGGGAACTCCAGACCTTTCGCGGAATGCAATGTCATAAGGATAATTCTATCCTCTGACTCATCCATACTGTCGATATCCGCAACCAGGGCAACTTCCTCCAGAAACGCGGAAAGACTCGGTTCCTCGGCGCTCTCCCAGTAGGAGACTGCCTTGTTGATGAGTTCCTCAATATTTTCCATTCTGGACTCGGCTTCCACCTCGCCCTCTTCCTTCAACTCGTCACGATATCCTGTCTTATCAAGGATCGCCTCGATCACATCCTTGATCGGAGTCTCTTCCTTTAACATCTTCCGGAACTCGCTGATCTGGTCTGTAAACACTCCGATCTTTAACGCCGCTTTTCCGATTCCCGGAACCGCCTGTACCCTCTCCAGCGCCTCAAAGAAACTCATATCGTTTTCCATCGCGAACATGTTCACCCGGGCGACACTCATAGCTCCGATTCCGCGCTTCGGAACATTGATGATCCTCTGCACAGCCAAGTCATCCCGCCCATTGGCGATTGTCTTTAAATAGCAGAGAACATCCTTGATCTCTTTTCTCTGGTAGAAGTTTACGCCGCCCACGAGACGATACGGGAGATTGTACGCAACACATTTCTCCTCGAATATACGGGACTGGGCATTCGTGCGGTAGAGGATCGCGTAATCCTTCCATGGACCGCCCTTTTTTACGATATCACGCACGATCCACTCCGCTTCCTCAAAGGAAGAGCTGAACTCCCGGAACACCGGACGCTCGCCCACCTCATTCTCGGTCCAGAGTGTCTTATCCTTTCTTCCGGTGTTGTTCCTGATCACCTCATTCGCCGAATCCAGGATCATCTTCGTGGAACGGTAATTCTGCTCCAGCTTGATCACCTTCGCCCCGGGGAACGTCTCCTCAAAGCTCAAGATATTTCTGATATTCGCACCGCGGAACCGGTAGATCGACTGGTCATCGTCGCCCACCACGCAGATATTCCGGTATTTTGCCGCTAAGAGGCTCACAAGCTTAAACTGTACCGTATTCGTATCCTGGTACTCATCCACCATAATATAGCGGAAACGGTCCTGATAATACTCTAAGACCTCCTGCTTTGACTGGAACAACTCCACGGTCTTTACGAGAAGGTCATCGAAATCCAGGGCATTGTTCTTTTTTAAACGTTTCTGGTACTCCATATAGAGCTCCGCGATCCGTTTCAGTCTCGAATCCCCCTCAGCCTTCGCGCTGAGCATAAACTCTTCCGGGCCGATCATCTCATTCTTCGCGGAAGAGATCACGCCGAGGACGCCCCGTTCTTTTAATACCTTCGTATTCACCTCAAGATCCTTGAAGATCTGTTTCATCAGGGTTTTTGTATCATCGGAATCATAGATGGAAAAATCCGTCGTGTAGCCGATGTTCTCAATAAATCTCCTTAAGATCCGCACACAGAGGGAGTGGAAGGTACTGACCCAGACACTGTCCGCGCCGTACTCCACGAGACTGTTGACGCGATCCCGCATCTCTCCCGCCGCCTTGTTTGTAAAGGTGATCGCCAGGATATTCCAGGGCTTCACGCCCTTTTCCTCTATTAAATAAGCAACCCGGTGCGTCAGCGCCCGTGTCTTTCCGGATCCTGCACCCGCCAGCACTAAGAGCGGACCTTCCGTAGTGAAGACAGCTTCCCGCTGCATCGGATTTAATGTATCGTAATTGTTCATTCTGTTCCCCTTTCACATTTCCGGATGCCGACGGTTCTGCTCACATCTCCCACATACTGAAACCATCGGTATTCCGGCAACAGATATCATCATTCTACCACAGGAACACTCGTTCGTGCAATCTTTATTATATGAAAAGTATGTGGCTGTTACTGTCTGGTTACTGTTCATGCCTTGCGCAAACAGTAACATGTGGCTTTTGGCGAAATGGTAATGATACAAAAATGCCCCGGATCAGAGAGTATGAGCATCTCATGATCCGGGACGTTTCTTTTGCAGGCCGGCAGCCAGCATTTGCCGCCAGCCTTATTTTAAATTTTTTAGAATTCCAGATAAGCACCTTTCATCGGGCTTGCCGCATGCTCACTGAACATACGGAGCACACCGCTCTTGTAGCGGAGCTCTCTCGGCTTCCAGTTTTTCTTTCTCTCGGCAAGGACCGC
>CAKRNI010000181.1 GCA_934370915.1 uncultured Lachnospiraceae bacterium | reverse complement strand
CAGGATCCGCAGTCACTGAAGGGAAGATGGCATGAATTCTTCGGAAACGATAACCCGATCCGCATTGAAGTCGGAATGGGAAAAGGAAAATTCATCATGGAGCTTGCCCAGATGAACCCGGATATCAATTACGTGGGAATCGAGCGTTACTCCAGCGTTCTGCTTCGCGGACTTCAGAAGCGCGCGGAGCTGGAGCTTTCCAATATTTATTTTATGAGGATCGATGCCTTAGAGCTTGCGGATGTGTTCGCGGAGAACGAGGTGGAGCGGATCTACTTAAACTTCTCGGATCCGTGGCCGAAGGACCGCCACGCGAAGCGCCGTCTGACATCGGACCGTTTCCTTACGGTGTACGATAAGATTTTACAGCCGGACGGAATTATCGAGTTTAAGACCGACAATCAGGACCTGTTCCGCTATTCTTTAGAATCCATTCCGGAGGCAGGCTGGCAGGTGACATCCCATACATTTGATCTTCACCACAGCGATATGGCCGAGGGAAATGTTATGACAGAGTACGAGACGAAGTTCTCCGCGGAGGGCAAGCCGATCTGTAAGCTGACCGCCTGCCGTGATAAGTCATAAATATCTGCATATAATAGACATGAAATGACGGAAAGGCCGTGTGCCGGATGAGTATGTGGGCATGTGTAAAGCGGTGGCTCTCACAGGCAACCTGCGACAAGACGGAACTGAATCGGAAAATTATCCGGATCAGGAAATGTTTTGACGAGGCAAATGATGTAGTCTGCGGCAGGAAGAAAAAATAAGCGCGGCAGAGAGGCTTTCTGTGACCGCCGGAGCGGTAAGCGAATGCGGCGGAAAAGCTTTGAATGCAGCAGGATATTATGGAAGGAGAAAATAATATGGAAGCAGTATTTACAAGCGCAAATTTTGATGCTGATGTTATGGGCTCAGATATCCCGGTAGTTGTGGATTTCTTTGCGACATGGTGCGGCCCGTGCCGTATGATGGCTCCGGTGATCGAAGAGCTCGCTGAGGAATATGACGGGAAAGTAAAGATCGGCAAACTCGACGTAGACGAGAACAGTGATATTGCTGCCCGCTACGGAGTTATGTCCATCCCGACGATCATTCTTTTTAAGAACGGAGAAGTTTTTTCCAAGAGCGTTGGACTTCAGGATAAAGAAGTTCTGGAAAATGCGATCAAGGAAATGCTGTAGGAAATATAATGGAAAAGCCGGCAAACCCGCATGTTTGCTGGCTTTTTAATAGTTCTATTTGTAGCTGCTTTTTGAAAAACAAAAAAAATAAAAAAATTTCAAAAAAAGTGTTGACTTTTTTACTGGTTTATCCTATAATACAAAACGTGCCACGGATGAGGCAAACAAAACAAAGAAAAACAACAAACCAAGCACCTTTAGCTCAGCTGGTAGAGCAGTAGACTCTTAATCTATTTGTCCAGGGTTCGAATCCCTGAAGGTGCACGAAGAAAAGCACTGTTTTAGCGGATGATAAGCCGCCGGGACGGTGTTTTTTGTTGCACTGATATCTAATATCCAATAATCATATCATCAGTTCAAAATCATCAGTTCATTATATGTTTCCGATTTTTCTGGTTTTAATTTTATTTAACTTATAAATTATGATATATTATATAGACAGGAGAAGTGTATGAAAAACTTACCAGCAGGATCTGCATTTAGGGAATCCTGTTTCGGAATCACAGGTAATAAAAGGGAGATGTAAGGATGAAAGAGATCAAAATCACAGAGATCGAAAATATCAGGATTGGCAGCGCGGAGGATAAGGAAGCGGGGACCGGGTGTACGGTTATTATCTGTGAGCGGGGAGCGGCAGCCGGGCTGGACGTCCGCGGGGGCGGTCCGGCATCCAGGGAATCGGAGCTCTTAAAGCCTATGGCGGCGGCTGACGTGATCCAGGCAGTTTTACTCAGCGGCGGCAGTGCGTTTGGTCTGGACGCGGCAGGCGGCGTTATGGAGTATCTGGAAGAACGCGGGATCGGCTTTGATGTGGGAATCACGAAGGTACCGCTTGTCTGCGAGTCCTGCCTGTTTGATCTTATGGTCGGGGATTTTAAGACGAGACCGGATAAGGCCATGGGATATGCGGCGTGTGAGGGCGCGGAGAAGAATAATTATCAGGATGGGAACTTCGGAGCTGGAACAGGCGCGTCCGTCGGAAAGCTGGGAGACAAAGCCCTCTGCATGAAGGGCGGAATCGGAAGCTATGCGGTGCAGATCGGGGATTTGAAGGTCGGTGCGGTCGTTGCAGTGAATGCGAGAGGCGATATCTATGACTGGAAGGACGGAAAGAAGGTGGCCGGTCTTTTAAATGCGGACAGGAAGACATTTGCGGACACAGAAGAAGCCGTTTATAAGAGCTATGAAGTGATTAAGAACAAGTTCACCGGCGCGACAGAGAATACAACCATCGGTGCGGTGATCACGAACGCGGCATTCCCGAAGAGCAGCCTCTGCAAGATCGCCGGGATGGCTCACGACGGCTATGCGCGGGCGATCCGCCCTGTTCATACATCTTCCGACGGAGACAGCATCTACGCGCTGTCTGTGGGCGATGTGAAGGCAGATCAGGATATGGTCGGAACCCTCGGTGCCCAGGTTATGGCGGAAGCGATCCTGAGGGCTGTGAGGAGCGCGGAGTCGGCCTACGGACTTGTTGGAGCGAAGGATTTATAAAAAAGAGCGAAAAAGAGCGGCTGTCCGGCAAAACTTTGCCGATATGACAGCCGCTTTTACTATACGGTTACATCTGCCCTGTCACGCGCAGGTACAGTCCAAGTTCCATCTCAAGTGCCTCTGAAATTCCGCGCTCATCTAACTGGAAATGGCAGTTATGGTGTGGGGAAGAGGTAATCGGACGTTCGGGATCTGCCATTCCGATCTGGAAGTAGGCACCCGGCTTCTCAAGAAGATAGTATGCAAAATCCTCGCCGCCAAGGGCATCCGGGCGCTCGTAGACGGTATATCCGAGGTCTCTTGTGACGCTGCGGACCGTTTCGATCTCCTCCGGCACGTTGATGGCTGCCGGATAGCCCAGAGTCGTGGTCACATCGCAGGTGAGGCCGAATCCGGCGCAGATCCCCCTGCTGATGGAGTGGATAGAATCAAAGACCTTATCGATCAGGTCATTATTTAAAGTGCGGACATTGCCGCCGAGAGTCACGGTGTCCGTGATGATATTCGGATACTGGCCGCCATTGATATAGGAAACCGTAAGAACACCACCTTCCAGCGGATTCTTTTTCTCTGCCAGGATCTGGTTTAAAGCAGATCCGACCATGCAGGCCACGGGGACCGGGTTCAGGGCATTCTGCGGATAACCGCCATGACCGCCCTTTCCATGGATCTTCACTTCATAAATACCGATCGCTGCGGAATACGCCCGGGGAGTTACGGCGATGGTGCCGAGCGGAAACGCGGAAGCGCAGTGGAAACCATAGACGAGATCGACATCCTTCATGACACCTTCCTCGCAGAGCGCCTTAGCACCTCCCGGGAGCTTTTCCTCGGCCGCCTGAAAGATCAGCTTCACAGTTCCGCGGACGAGCTCAGGATGGGCTGTGAGGACCTTCGCGAAGGTTAAAAGGACTGCGGTGTGGATATCGTGTCCACAGGCATGCATAACACCGGGAACCTCGGACTTAAACGGGAGATCATTTTCTTCCTCCACCGGAAGCGCATCGATGTCCGCGCGGAACGCGATGCATGGACTGGGTTTTTCGCCTTTTATGACAGCAACCGTGCTGGTTCCGGAGATCCCTTCCATCAGCGGGATGCCCAGAGAATTCAGGGTGCTGCGGATGTAATCGGCAGTGTCTGTCTCCTGAAAGGAAAGCTCCGGGTGGCGGTGCAGGTAACGGCGTATTTCAATCAGTTCTTTTTCATAGGAGCTTGTGATGGACTTGACAAATTCTTTCATATATGACCTCCGTTTTTGCGTTTATACTATTTATAGGAATGACAGCTTACTGGCCTGCGGATGGATCAAACGACACATTTGCGATCACGACTTCATTGTCAGTACCGACCCGCATCGCCGGTCCCCAGACACCGGCACCGGAGGTGACAATAGATGTCATGGAACCCTTTTTCAGGACTCCGCAGGCGTTTTCCCAGAGAAAATGGATCACAAGGTTTGCCGGAAACATCTGACCGTCATGGGTGTGTCCGGAGAGGTCCAGATCGACACCGGCATCGGAGGCTTCGGACAGTTCTCCCGGCTGGTGATCCATGACGATGATGGGAAGTGAGGGATCGAGAGGTTCGGTGATCTCAGCAAAGGTTTTCCGCGGGAGCTGTTCTTTTTTTGCCATATCCTTATCCCGGCGGCCGACAAGATAGAAGGCATTATCAATGCAGACGGTCTCGTCCTCCAGCATCGTGATACCGGCGTGGTGCAGAAATTCCGTAAACCGCCCGTCCCGGACGATTGTTTCCTTCTGTGGAAATGTGAATCCGGCGAGGATCTTCTCGCTTACGTCATGGTTGCCCCAGCAGGCGTATGTGCCGTACCGGCTTTTGATACCGGATAGAATGTCAGCCACCTCATCCGGATCTTTGATCGCGTCGTAATCATTGTCGAAGAGATCTCCGGCAATGATTACGAGATCGACATTTTGGGAATTAATGGTGTCTACGATCCTTCTTACGTGGGACTTCGTGGAGTTGTATCCAAGGTGAAGATCCGCGATCAGGGCGATCTTAAGTTCCGGAAGAGAGGAACTTTTTTCGATGACGACCGGGTCCTGCCGCACATAGACCCGTCTTGCATGCAGGACACCGTAAATGCTGACCATAAGGATCAGGCCAATGGCAAAGCCGCCAAAGATCACGAGATTTTTCGGCATGGTATGCAGCATGGCCGGGTACCGGTATTTCATAAAGAAGGAATGGCCGGTGACACGGCGGATCACGTCGAAGGTGATGATAAAAAGCAGGATATATTCCAGAGTGCCGAGCCAGTAATTGCTGATCACCCGGAGAAAATGGTGAAGCGGTTCTTTTGTGATCAGAAATCCGGTCAGCGGGCTGACGGCAAAAAATAGATAGAGGACTGTGACAGGGATCCTGAAAAACAGTGAATGAAACGCCGGGGAGCAGGAATCTGCCCAGGCGTAGAGCCATAAAAGAATGTATGCCTGAAATAACAGGTAGACCGGAGATAAAAATACAGCTAACATGAGATACTCCTGATGTTTCATGGACAGGAATGGTGTATAATGATTCCTGTACGGTGGTTTATGGTGTAAGTATAGCGAACACTTTAACAATTTGCAATGGAAAAGAAGAAAAGAGGTTGTTATGATCGATCTGACAGGAATGATCTCCATTCCATATTTAAAGAAGACAACATTTACCGGAAGTGAAAAGGGAACGAATTT
>CAKRNI010000180.1 GCA_934370915.1 uncultured Lachnospiraceae bacterium | reverse complement strand
GCAACGAGGGCTTTACCAGCTTCGTTGCTCTCATATTTTGCAAAGTTCTTGACGAATCTGCCTGCGAGGTCTTTTGCCTTCTCTTCCCAGTCAGCTACATTTGCGTATGTATCGCGCGGGTCGAGGATCTTGGAATCAACGCCCGGAAGCTCGGTCGGAACTTCGAAGTTGAAGTGCGGGATCTTCTTTGTCGGAGCGTTTAAGATATCGCCGTTTAAGATCGCGTCGATGATTCCACGTGTATCTTTGATGGAGATACGCTTGCCGGTTCCGTTCCAGCCTGTGTTAACGAGGTACGCTTTAGCGCCGCTCTTTTCCATCTTCTTAACAAGCTCTTCCGCATATTTTGTCGGATGGAGCTCTAAGAATGCCTGACCAAAGCAAGCAGAGAAGGTCGGTGTCGGCTCTGTGATTCCACGCTCTGTACCAGCAAGCTTTGCTGTGAAACCGGACAGGAAGTAATACTTTGTCTGCTCCGGTGTCAGAATGGATACCGGCGGAAGTACACCGAATGCATCTGCGGAGAGGAAGATTACATTTTTAGCGGCCGGACCTGCAGAGATCGGGCGGACGATGTTTGTAATATGATCGATCGGATAGGAGACACGGGTGTTCTCGGTTACGCTCTTGTCAGCGAAATCGATCACGCCGTCTTTATCAAGTGTTACGTTCTCGAGAAGAGCGTCGCGCTTAATCGCATTGTAGATATCCGGCTCAGATTCTTTATCAAGGTTGATAACTTTTGCATAGCAGCCGCCTTCGAAGTTGAATACTCCGTTGTCGTCCCAGCCGTGCTCGTCATCACCGATCAGGAGACGCTTCGGGTCTGTGGAAAGAGTTGTCTTACCGGTTCCGGAAAGTCCGAAGAAGATTGCTGTGTTCTTGCCTTCCATATCTGTGTTGGCAGAGCAGTGCATGGATGCGATGCCCTTTAACGGAAGGTAGTAGTTCATCATGGAGAACATACCTTTCTTCATTTCTCCACCGTACCAGGTGTTGATGATAACCTGCTCGCGGCTTGTGATATTGAAGACAACGGCTGTCTCGGAGTTTAAGCCGAGTTCCTTGTAGTTCTCAACTTTTGCCTTAGATGCGTTGTAAACAACGAAATCCGGCTCGAAGTTCTCAAGCTCTTCAGCAGTCGGCTTGATGAACATGTTCTTTACGAAGTGTGCCTGCCAAGCAACCTCAACGATAAAACGGATCGCCATGCGGGTGTCTTTGTTTGCGCCGCAGAATGCGTCGACAACGAAAAGTCTCTTGTTGGAGAGCTCTTTTAATGCGATATCTTTTACTGCCTTCCAGGTTTCCTGGGAAGCCGGATGGTTGTCGTTCTTATACTCGTCAGAAGTCCACCATACAGTATCTTTGGAATTTTCATCCACAACGATAAATTTATCTTTCGGTGAACGGCCGGTGTAGATACCGGTCATAACATTTACTGCTCCGAGTTCGCTGACCTGACCTTTTTCGTAGCCTTCGAGTTCCGGTTTCATTTCCTCCTCGAATAACATTTCATAAGACGGGTTGTAGACGATCTCTGTGGTTCCGGTGATGCCATACTTGCTTAAATCAATCTTTGCCATCGCTTATCTAACCTCTTTTCATAAATTTGGTCCCGACCGCAGTGGGGCAGGACTATCGTCTTGTACATGTTCAGGTTTGAACAGGTACCATTACCTGGAAATTTTACAGGCAATAATGATATCTTTCACTTCCATTATACATGAAAATTGGACAAAATCAACAACAAAATGGCAGACTTTGTTAAAATAATATCATTCTTTTGCCGGATGCTGTTTTTCATACTGAAATTTTAAGAAAATAAAGTAAAGACATTATTTTCAAAGGAAAAGCAGAAATATGAGATTGACAAAATTAGATAGTTGTACTATCATTCAAATTAGATGATAGTACAACTATCTGGAGCAAAATTGTGTTAAAATTTGCATAGTGGTGAGACAGGACGGATATAAACGAGGGAGTCCGCTGGGATTTACGATATTGTAATTCTATGGAGTAGGAATAA
Source organism: uncultured Lachnospiraceae bacterium (assembly GCA_934370915.1). Taxonomy (GTDB): domain Bacteria; phylum Bacillota; class Clostridia; order Lachnospirales; family Lachnospiraceae; genus Pilosibacter. The sequence goes on along the minus strand of CAKRNI010000180.1, from coordinate 3,370 downwards.
GATACGCAGATAGCGTGAAGCCGGGAGAGCAAAAGTAAAGCGATATTTGGAGGAGACTTTATGGACCAGACTGGAAGAAAGATCACAAAGATCGCCCGTGAGGTTGGAAAGTTCACGGTGCAGACCATGAAGGAAGAGGGGATCGGAACAGCAGAATTCGATTTTATCCATCTCGTGCGCCACAATCCGGGAATCACCCAGACGGAGGTGCGGGAGACTCTTAAGATCGATAAGGGCGCTGCGGCGAGGCGGGCGTCAAGCCTGGAGGCAAAAGGGTATCTCGAGAGAAAGCCGAATCCGGCGGATGGAAGAAGCCAGCTGCTTTACGCGACAAAAAAGGCGGAGGCATTAAAAAATTCGAAGGCGAGTATCGAGGCTGTCTTTTATGAGTGGCTGCTGGCGGAGCTGCCGGAGGAGGAGAAAAACGCATTCTGTGAGACGCTCGACAAACTGTACTGGCGGTCGAAGAATGAGCGGAGAGCTGGATTTGTGGATGTAGCGGAGTTAGTGGAGAAGCATAAGGAAGAGAATATAGAGGGTACAGATGAATAAAAACAGACACTCCAGAAGAAGCTGCTTCAGAGAGAAATCGGTAACTCAGAAAAGTTTATAAGACTTCAGGAAAGAAGAGCAATGGAAAAGAAAAATTTTCGTCCGGATAAGATCATGGCGTATTTCCGGGCAGAATGGAAGGTTCTGGCGTTGATCACAGTGTCGGGATTGATCTATAACCTGGGTCTCGTGGCGGGACCATGGTTTGAGGGAAAGATGGCGGGCTGCCTGATGCAGATCCTGACTGGGACGGAGCGTTTTCCGGCGATGCTCCGGCTGGCGCTCGCCTATGTGATTGTGATCGGAACGGTGCAGCTGGCGAGATATATCAAGCGGTTCTATGTGCGCCGGTTCGCCAACAATGTAAACCGGCGGATGAAGCGGATCCTGTACCGGACATTGATACATAAATCCCGTGTGGAGCTGGAAAAAGAGGGCACCGGAAACGTCATCACGAAGGCAATCTCCGACGTGGATGACTGCGTGGAAGGCATGAGAAAGTTTACCACGGAGATCTTTGATACAGGTGTGGCGCTTTTCGGATATGTGTGCATGCTGCTCTATTACGACTGGAGACTGACGCTATGTTCCCTGATCTTTCCTCCGTTTTCCTATATCATAGCGGAGAAGATGAAACGGATCGTCCAGACAACGGGAGCAGCATACAAGGAGCAGACCGGAAAGCTCAACGCGGTGACCCTGGAACGGATCACCAACGCTATCACATACCGTGTTTTCGGATGTGAGAAGGAGCGCGGGGAGAACTACGAGGTCCACTTAAAAGAGTATGAACAGGCAGCTGTGAAGGCGAATATCTGGAACGCGGCTCTGCCGCCAGTCTACAAGGTGATCGCCATGGCGGGAACTGTGATGATTTTGTACTTCGGTTCAAGAAATATCCTCGGAATGGGCTGGACAACATGGGATGTGGCAGTATTTACCACATTTCTGGCATGTTACACGAAGCTCTCCGATAAGTCCTCGAAGGCGGCGAAGCTCTTCAATGCGGTCCATAAGGCGCAGGTTTCCTGGAAGAGGATCCATCCGTACATGGAGCGGGCGGCTGAGGCTGTGGAGAAAGATGAGATCGCGGCGCAGAATGAAAACTACAGTGCTGAAAGCTTCGACAAGGATGTGAAGAATGGATCAGAAGGCAGTGCGGCGAGTAAATCCGGGCAGCAGTCAGAAAAGAACAGCGTCAAAGAAAACGTAGCCGTAGCTGATCATCTCACTTTCGCCTATCCGGGCAGTGATCCGATCTTTAAGGAGATTTCCTTCACCGCGAAACCAGGTCAGATTGTCGGCATCACGGGTCCGGTGGCGTGCGGAAAATCTACACTGGGAAAGAGCTTTCTCTGCGAATATCCGTATGAGGGTCATCTGACTTACGGCGGCAGGGAGCTTTCCTCCTACACGGAAAACGAGCGGAGCCGGATCATCGGGTATCTTGGACATGATCCGGAGCTTCTGGGAGACAGCGTGGAAAACAACGTGCTCCTGGGGGATGAAGACAACGTCTGGACATGGCTTAGGGCTGTATGTCTCGACGAGGAGGTCCGGGAGATGGAGGAGAAGGAGAAGACCGTTGTGGGAAACAGTGGTGTCCGTCTCTCGGGAGGGCAGGCGGCGCGTCTTGCGTTGGCGAGAACACTCTGCCATGGAAAGCCGGTGCTGGTTCTGGATGATCCGTTCTCGGCGCTTGACAGAAATACAGAAAAACAGGTATTTGAGCATGTGAAGGAGCTCTCGAAAGACAGGATCGTGTTCCTGATCTCTCACAGACTATATCTGTTCCCGGAGTTCGACCAGGTGATCTGGATGGACCAGAAGATGGGAACATGCAGCAGCCATGAGAGGCTGATGGCGGAAAATCCGCAGTACGCGGAGCTTTACAGGGCGCAGGTTTCGGAGAAAGATGAAAATATTCTGTCAAGTGAGAAAAAGGATCATCCTGACGGCGTATAGAAATATGAAGATACTGAATAGACAACGAAAAGAAGCGGAAATCGCGGGAATCCATCAGGGAGACAGCATGAAAATTCTGGGGAGAGGAGATGAAGATCATGACTGCAAATAGACGTATCAGCGTGGCATCGATCATCGGAAATACCGTCGCGCGGGAAAAATGGCTTTCCATCGGAATCGTTCTGACGGTGACGGGGGCCGTTGTCATTTCCCTGCTTCCGCCTCTCGTTCTCGGAAAGATCATTGACCGGATCGCCGGTGGAAATTTTCCGGGATTTTCCATGGCGGCGGAGTATTTTCTGCTGATCCTTTTGATGGGGGCGCTGGAGTCCTTGAGAGAGAGCTTCCTGACTGTGTTTGGACAGAAGATGCCCCATGCGTTCCGAAGCGAGCTCTCGAAGAAGCTTGTCCGGCTGAGCGCTGACACATTAAATAAGGAAGAGCCGGGTGCTGTGGTATCCAGGTTTGTGGGCGATGCAGATACCGTGGAGGCATTGTTTACCTCCGGAATCATCAGCATGTTCGCGGATGCCTGCAGAGTCATCAGTATCTTTGCGGTGATCTGGTTCCAGAACCGAGGGCTTGCGCTGCTTCTTGTTGTATTGATTCCGGTGATCTTTGCGTTCACGAGAATCGTCCAGAAGCGGATGCTGACGGCGCAGTTAGAGAACCGCGCGGCAGTGAGCCGGGTCACAAATCATGTTCCGGAGACGATCCGGTGTATCAGAACGATCCATACGCTTGGAAAAGAGACGTATATGGAGAAACGGTATGATGACTATATCGGGGAGAGCTATTCGGCAATCGAGAAGACGAACTTTTACGACGCTGTTTACTCGCCGTTGATCCTGTT
>CAKRNI010000179.1 GCA_934370915.1 uncultured Lachnospiraceae bacterium | reverse complement strand
CGGGTGCAGAAGCGTATAGTGAAGATCCAGAGTGTTGGAAGATGCCATCTCCTTCCGAAACAGTTCCGTGCAGAAGGATTCGAAATCTGCCTGAAGCTTTAGCACCTCTTTGGAATGACCGGATTGGGTAGAGGAAAGAGCGTCAGAAGAATAAAATTCCCCGGTCTCTTTTAGAAAATCAGAAGAAATCCGTTCATTTCCGCAGGCAGTGAGTGTGAATACCAGAAAAACGACTAAGGACCACGGAAATAACCGTTCGGCATATCTGCGCATTTGCAGCACTGCCTGTAAGAAAATATTGGAAAACCGACAAAAATGCATAGGTGGCAACCTCCTATAGAGAAGCAGGAAGATCTGAGTTGCAGAGAGCTATCTGATCCAATATATGAAGGAACGCGGTGATACAGAACACAGGAAAACATCGGGTTACCCCACGTTTTTTTGAAAATTGAAAAAAACAGGTACTTGACATACGGTTAAGGCGAAAAAGTAGAATGGGATTCATAAAATCAAAGGAGGAGAGATGGATGAGACAGATACTGATAGGAATTACCTGTAATTATCTTGCGGAAGTGCCGGATGCTTTTCATGCCGGGATCGGGGCAAAGGAACAGGCATGGCAGTTGATCGCTCAGGATTATCTGGATGCGGTCTGGAAAGCCGGGGGAATACCGGTGCTGATCCCAATCGATAAAGAGGCAGATCGGGCATGCGGGATTCTGAACACCATAGACGGACTGATCATCAGCGGTGGAAATGACGTGAGTCCGTCTCTTTATGGGGAGCGGGTGACATGCTGTGGAAGTCTGGATCCGGAGCGGGACAGATATGAGATGGAACTCTTAAAGAAAGCACTGGAGATGGATCTTCCGGTTCTTGGTGTATGCCGGGGAATCCAGATTATGAACGTATTTTTCGGCGGCACACTTCACCAGGATGTGGTCACGGACGGACTTTACGCGCACAGCATTCTGACGAACAGGAGAAATGTTCCGGTGCACGGTGTGACGGTAGAAAAGGATACGCTGTTAGGTTCGATCCTCGGACCAGGAAAGCACTGGGTAAACTCTCTGCATCATCAGGCTGTGAAAGATCTGGCACCGGCACTCGTGGCTTCTGCAAAGACGGAGGAAGGAATCGCAGAAGGTGTGGAATTACCGGGAAAGAAATTTGTGGCGGCGGTTCAATGGCATCCGGAAATGATGTATGACGATGACACACAGCAGGGAATCTTCCGGGCTTTCTTAAAGGCCTGTGAGAAATGACATAAAGGCTGCGGCACTGGCGGCTGCGGAATGATATGAATGCATCTGGAAGGAGGAAGTTTTATGTATGAGCAGGAGATTATGGAAATGAAGGATTCTGTGACGGCGATGTTTGAAGACCTGCACCGCCACCCGGAACGCGGGTTCAATGAGATCCGTACATCCGGCATCATCGCAGAATATCTGAAAAAGTGTGGTTTATCTGTCACGGAACACGTTGCGATGACAGGCGTGGTTGGGATCCTGGATTCCGGCAGACCGGGAAAAACGCTTATGATCCGCGCGGATATGGACTGTCTGGCAATCAAAGAACTGGCGGACTGCAGCTACAGATCCGAGTATGAAGGAAATATGCATGCCTGTGGGCATGACGGGCATGTGACGATGCTCTTGGGAGCGACAGCGGTACTTGCAAAACATAAAGAGGCTTTCTCCGGGAAAATTAAATTTGTTTTCCAGCCGGCAGAAGAAGAAACGCCGGAGTTCATGAAAGAAGAAGTACAGGCGGCTGGATATGATGGCGCGGGAGGAGCAGCGTTCATGATTCAGGAAGGCGTTATGGAAGATGTGGACGCGTGCCTGGTGATGCATGTACAGCCATCTGTACCAACCGGAAAAGTTTTTGTCTCAAAAAAGAATGCCTGCGCGTCCAGTGATGTGTTTAAAATCACGATTCAGGGACATGGGGGACACGGTGCAAGACCTCAAGAGGCGGTGGATCCGGTTCCGGCGGCAGGGGAACTGATCAGTGCGATTCATATGCTTCCGACAAGAGAAGTGAGTGCATTGGAGACCTGTGTATTCTCCATTGGAAAACTTGAGACACCTGGATCTGTATGGAACGCGGTTGCGGACAAAGTCATTTTAGAGGGCGGATACCGGACATTTAGCCAGAAGGTTCGGGAACACCTGACAAAGCGGGTGGAAGAACTGGCGGATTCCATTGCGAAGGCGAACCGGTGTACCTTAAAATATGAACACACGGAAGGTTATCAGCCGTGCATCAACGATGTGAAATTTACGGAGAAGACCGTGGAAGTTTTATCAGAACTTCTCGGCGCGGAAAATGTGATCGACACAGAGGAACCGGCGATGACGAGTGAGGATTGCGGCGCCTACCTTGCGAAGGTTCCGGGAACATTCTTCTGGCTGGGAGTTGGTGACGGCGGGAATTCTCCTGCGCTTCACAATCCATATTTCCATCTTAACCCGGAGGCACTTCTCATCGGGATCCGGGTACATGTGAATAATGCGGTAAAGATGCTTGAATATTTAAATACGGAAGGAGTGTAAGCGTATGAAAAAGGAAAAGAAACCTCTGAACTCGATTGCACTGTTGTTTTTCATGATCATCGGTGCGGTGATCCTTACATATCTGATTCCGGCGGGTGCATATGTGCGGACGGAGATTAACGGAAAAATGGCGGTGGACCCGGCAAGCTTTGCTTTTGTCGACAATCATCCGGCGACTCCTTTTGATATCTTCCTTGCCATCCCGGCAGGTATGACGAACAGCGTGAGTCTTCTGATTGCGGCACTTTTGATCGGTGGAGGCCTTGAGTGTATTCAGGCATCCGGCGCTTTAAATATCGGAATCTCCCGCGTTATTAAAAAAGTCGGCTTAAGCCGCGGAAATCTGATTCTGATATTTCTTTTTTATATCTTTGCACTTATGGGCGGATTCCTTGGGTTTATCGAAGGTTCTATTCCTTTTATTCCGATCGCGATTTCCATTGCCGTCGGACTCGGATACGATTCCATTGTGGGAGTAGCCATCGCGATTGTCGGAGCCATTGCAGGATTCTCATGTGGACCGACAAATCCGTATACCGTCGGTGTTTCCCAGACACTCGCAGGTCTCGGAATGTATTCCGGAATCGGGCTCAGAATCGCATTATTCATTGTAATTCCGGCATTATGCCTCTTATATATTCTCCAGTATGCAAAAAAGGTACAAAAAAATCCGGAGAAGAGTCTGGTCGCAGGAGTGGATGTCTCTGATCTGGCTTTTGATGCCAGTGCTTTTGAGTCACAGCCGTTTACCGCGAAACACGCAGTGATCATTCTGGTACTACTCGGAGGAATCGCCTGCTATGTATACGGTGCCATCAACTGGGCATGGAACTTTAACCATCTCGGGGCGATCTTCATTATCACAGGAATCGTTTCCTGCCTCTTATCAGGACTTGGGATCAATGGAACTGCGGAAACCTTTATCAAAGGTGCGTCCAGCATGACAGGTGCCTGCTTTATTATGGGTGTCGCATATGGAATTTCCTGGGTATTCACGCAGGCATCGATCCTTGATACCATCGTATATTATCTGTCCAGACCGTTAAGCGGCCTGTCCCCGGTGATTTCTATCATAGGAATCCTGATCGTGATCATGCTGATCAATTTGATCATTCCGTCCGGGTCCGGAAAAGCGCTGATCGTCATGCCGATCGTACTTCCGATTGCGCAGATCGTGGGAATCGAGTCACAGGTAGCGATCCTTGCATATCAGTTTGGTGACAGTTTTACGAACCTCTGCACGCCCCTTCTCGGAGTCCTGCTTCTGGCATTAAGCTTTGGGCGTGTGCCGTTTTCAAAATGGGAGAAATTTATTCTTCCATTAGTATGCGGGCTGTTTGTGATCTCCTGTGTTGTTCTTGTTGTCGCGATGAATATTGGATATTGTTAATATTGCGAAAATATAAATTTTTTGATAGAATTGAAAGGGGGAATCCGGAGAAGGATTCCCCTTTTACGTTTTCAGATGAAAAATGAGGAGGACGCAATATGAAAATCGGTGAACTTGCAAGGCTCAACAATGTGACGATCGATACGATCCGGCATTATATTTCAATTGGACTTTTGATTCCTCATAAAAATGGCTCACAGTATGATTTTTCTCCCAGAGAAGCGGAGAACCTCCAGTATATTCAGAAACTGAAATCCATGCGCTTTCATCTGAAGGAAATCGAGGATATCATGAACCTGAGGCGGACATCCAACTGGGTGGAACCGGAGACAATGAAGCAGTATATTCATATGCTGCAGGAAAAGGCCGGTGAACTTGCGGCAGAGCAGGTAGCTATCAAGGGGGCAGAAGAACTGGTTGCGAAAGAACTCCGGGAGTTTGAGGGGGCAGGGAAGCCGAGCAGGGAGAGTCAGGGGGTTCCAATCCGGGCACTGCCGTATCTTGTATGTCCGCACTGTAAAAAGCAGCTGGAAGTCCGTAATGCGACGTTTGCGTATAAATATTTGTATGAGGGAAAACTTGCCTGCAGCTGCGGATATCAGGCTTCCATTGAAAAAGGGATACTTGTGACAGGGAACCGCTATACGGCAATCTATGATTCTCCGGATGTAAAACGGGAGCTTTATCAGACACTCACAAGTGATTTCCTGAAATGCTACCAGTTGGCAGCGGACCAAATCCAGAAAGATCTGGGAGAGCGGGAACTTACCGGAAAGGTGATTCTGGAAAATTTTGTAAATGGCTATTTTTATTTGTATACACATCTTCATGAGCTTCCGAAAGATGCCCTGTACATTATCATAGATAAATATCCAGAGACGATCTCGATGTACAAGAAACTGATCTCTGCATTAAATCTGGACCGTGATATTTTATATATCGCAGATGCATCCATGAATTATCCGCTGGCGGAACACTGTGTGGATGTCAATGTGGCATTTTTCAGTTGTATAGAATCCGATTTTTACTTTAAAAGCAACTATTTTGAGAGCATGGAACCCTACATGAAACCGGATGCGCTGATCACCGGTGTGGATCTCGATATGGACGATCAGGCAAAATCGAGGAAGCTTTTCATGCAGAAATATCCGGAAGGTTCGCCGGATAAATTAAAGATTCCGCTGGAACGGGAAGTGCTGAAAAAACTGGGATATACGGTGACTGACCGCGTGATCGGGAGTGTCTGGGAGACAAAGAACCGTTTCAGTTTCGCCTGTCATCTACCGAAGGAGGAGATGCGGATCGTGTATTTCAAAGCGGAAAGGGATGCTGGTACGGAATATTCTTCTTGATTGCATGAAACAATTACTGGGTTATTCGTGATTGCTTCAGAAAATCGTCGATGATTTTCAAATAAAACGCTTTACGCCCAAACATGGCCGTATGGGTTGCCCCCTTGATCAAAACTAACTGCGCCC
>CAKRNI010000178.1 GCA_934370915.1 uncultured Lachnospiraceae bacterium | reverse complement strand
ACTTTAGAATCGAACTTCATGGATGTCTGGCAGAGCAGTCCCGCCGGGCGAAGATGAAGACCTGTCGGGTTTACGACTGTAACTTTTCTTTCTACCATAACCTGTTCCTCCTATTTTGTTTGTAAACATTTTCATTTTATACCACAAACCCTATGATGTCAACGGAACGCCCCGGAATGATTTGACATTTTACACAGCCCGGGATAAAATCAAAACGATCTACCTCAAAAAACACGTTCAAGGAGTTCCCGCAAAATGAAACTACTCGCTCCCAATCTATATAAAGTCATTCTCACCAATAAAGCCATGCGGACCTCATCGAGAAACCTCTATATTATAAAAGGCAATGGCCGCAGCCTCATGATCGACACCTCCTGGAAAGTTCCGGAATGCCTGAATGAGATGGAACATGCCTTAAAAGAGCTTTCCATCGACTATCGGGATCTCGACATCTTTGTGACCCATAACCATGCAGATCACAGCGGATACGTCTCCCTTTTCATAGAGCGCGGTGCCCGGGCTTTCATGAACCCCGTGGAGATCTCCGAATGTTCCGACCGGTACCACCGTCTTTACGAGGACAACACCATGCGCCGCTCCTACACCAGGGAATGCGGAGTCACAAAAGAACTGGCTCCCGATGCCTGGCAGGAAATCAACACCGGAGCTGACCGGCTTGCAAGGGAAAACAACATTGATTTTCATTTTCCCTTTACCCCCATCGCGCCGGGGGACACGCTCTCCTGCGGCGGCTATGATTTCGAGATCGTCCCCCTATACGGACATACAGCCGGTCAGTGTGGGCTCGTGGAGCGGAAGAAAAAGCTTTTCTTCTGCGCCGATCAGGTGATCCTGGGCCTTACTCCCATCGTCATCACCTCAGGAAAAGACCAGCATCTCCTTGCTGAATACTTTGCATCCCTCAAGGTGCTGGCTGCCGATTATACCGGTTACCGGTTTCTCCCCGGACACTACGGAGAATTCACCGAGATCCGTGAGGAGACCTGCCGCATCATCGACGAATATGAGACACGCTGCACCCAGCTCCGTCTGGCTCTGGCAGAAAGCCGCCGCCCCATGACTCTTTTAGAGCTTGATCAGGCACTCTATGTCCAGCGCATGCAGACCTACCGATACTCCTATCTTTTCTCCTATCTCAATACATGGCCGAAGCTCTTTTCCTGTCTGGACTGGCTGGCAGAGACAGGGGCGATCGACCGGATCGAGAAGGACGGGATCTTATTCTGGTCTCTCCGCTGAGCGCGCCTCCGACTCCCTCTTTGAGAACACGCAGCCGCAGTAATTCTGCCGATAGAGCGCGTGTTCTCTGGAAAGCTCCGTGGATCTCTTATATCCGTTTCTCTTCTTGAAATCTGATGGCAGAAACTCTACGCCATACTCGCGTCCCATCTCTTCCCCGATCCGGTTTAACCGCTCCGCGTCCTTTAAGGGACTGATCGTAAGCGTCGTCGTAAAGAAATCGAAGTGGCCGGCTTTTGCCTCTCTCGCCGCCTCGGAGAGGCGGAGTTTAAAGCACTCCGTACATCTTTCGCCGCCTTCCGGCTCCTGCTCAAGCCCTTTTGCTGCTGCATAGAAATCGTCGGGCACATAGGTTCCTGCCACAAAATGGATCGGGTGGCGGTCTGCCTCCTGTTCCCACTCCCCATTGAACTCCCGGATCAGACGTTCCTGCTCCGATGTCCGCTCCTCATACTCCGACGGCGGGTAGATATTTGGATTATAATAAAATACCGTGATCTCAAAATATCTGGAAAGATACTCCAGAACATAACTGCTGCAGGGAGCACAGCAGCTGTGTAGAAATAAAGTGGGGACCTTTCCCTCCTTCTGCAGCTCTTCCAGTTTTTTATCTAATTCCTTCTGATAGTTCCTCTTGTTCATATGATCTCCCGGCAGGCTATGCTGCCCCGATGCTTCAATCTCCTGCGTCTCCTTCTGTCTCAGTCCTCGCCCGGCTGCCATCACCGGCAAAAAGACCGCAACGGAAAAAGGCAGCCGGATCTTCTCCCGCTGCCTGTATTTCTATTTTCGCCGGATCTGTTCGATCTGTCCCCAGCGATCCGCTTCCAATATCCGTTTCCCGGTCCTACAGGAAATCCCGGATCCGTTTGCTGCGGACCGGATTTCTGAGCTTTCTCAATGCTTTCGCCTCGATCTGGCGGATACGCTCTCTCGTTACGTTGAACTCTTTTCCAACTTCTTCCAGCGTTCTCGGATGTCCGTCCTCAAGACCGAATCGAAGAACAATGACCTGACGCTCTCTCTCTTTGAGATCACCAAGTAATGCGTCGATGTGCTCACGTAACATTACGGACTCCACGTTTCCTTCCGGAGTCACCGCGTTGCTGTCCGCAACGAAATCACCGAGGTTGGAATCGTCCTCCTCACCGATCGGGGTCTCTAAGGATGCAGGCTCTCTCGCGATCTGCATGATCTCCATCACCTTATCCTCAGACATCTCAAGTGCTTCCGCAAGTTCTGTCACGGACGGCTCGTAGCCAAGTTCCAGAGTCAGCTTTCTCTGCATCTTTGACATCTTGTTGATCGTCTCTACCATATGCACCGGAACACGGATCGTTCTTGCCTGATCTGCAAGTGCTCTCGTCACGGACTGGCGGATCCACCAGGTCGCATATGTACTTAACTTATATCCTTTTGTATAATCGAACTTCTCAACACCCTTGATCAGACCAAGATTTCCTTCCTGAACAAGATCCAGGAAGCTCATTCCACGTCCGGTATAACGCTTTGCGATACTTACCACGAGACGCAGGTTGGCCTCAATCAGGCGCTCTTTTGCGGACTCATCACCCTCTGCCTTTCTCTTTGCGAGACGAAGCTCCTCATCCGCAGAAAGAAGCGGCACAGTACCGATCTCTTTTAAGTACATACGGACCGGATCTTCCGTTCCGATACCCTCCAAGAGATCAATCGCGTCCAAGTCAATGTCCTCTCCGTCCTTTTCTTCCCGGTAGTCATCATCAAGATCATCCAGAAGCATGGAATCATCCGCAAGCATTGCGTCATCGATTACCGGCACAACATCGATATTGCTGTGCTCCAGGTAATTATAAATTTCGTCCATCTGCTCCGGTCCGAGGTTATCACCGGCAAAAAAGTCGTTGATCTCTGTCGCGTCAAGCGCGTTCTGCTTTGACTTACCAAGCGCGACAAGTTTCTTAAGTTTGTCTAAAAATACTTCTTTTTCCACTGAATAACGTCCTTTCAGGTTGGTTTTCAGGTTGGAGCTAACCAAAATACTCCACAATAGTTCATTATATACTATCCTGCGACATTTTTCAACTTTTTTCTCTGGCTTTTTCGTTGAATTTATTACAGTCCAACCGTCATTCCTCTGTCTTTTCCTCACGTTTTTCCGGTTCCGGACTGCAGCTTAAGGTGACTGCTTCCTTCACATTTTCAATTCTCGCCTCAGTCACCGATCCCCCGAACTCACCGTCAAGTACCCACGGGATTTCTTCCTCCGCCGTCACAGTAAATTTCGATGATTTCACACGGATCACGTCCTTATTTTCCTGCTCCGGGAAAAGGAGCAGACCGCTTAGAATATTCGGAAGATCCACCGGAGACTTCGGTGTCCGGATAAACACTCCCTCAAACAGACCGTCGTGGAAGGAAACATCCTTCGGTGCAAGTCCGCTGAACCCGCCGACGCTTGTGGTGTTCGTCACCATACCAAAGATAAATTCTCCGTCCGCCTCGCCATGATCCCACGCCACATGCATCTTGTAGGACTTTAAATTTCCAAGGGCTTTGATGGACTCCAGGATATACGCCTGATGGCCGAGAAGATTTTTGATATCCTGAGGCGTACTGTAGGACACCTCCGTGAAAGCGCCAAAAGCCGCAATATAAACAAAGTACCGCCCATCACCGAACTTTCCGATATCGACGCCGTAGGACTTTCCGCTCACCACATCCTCTGCTGCCTTCGTGAGGTTTGCCGGAATCTTTAAGCTTCTCGCGAAATCATTCGTGGAACCCGCCGGGAGATATCCGATCTCCGGACGTTTCTCCAGTTTCATGATCCCGGAGATCACACTGTTTAAGGTCCCATCTCCGCCGCTGCAGACGAAAAGCTCCACATCCTTGCCGTATTCCTCGGCGATTCTCGCCGCATCCCCCGGCTCCTGAGTCACATAGACACCCGGCAGATATCCTGCCCTGCAGAAAATTCCGAGAATATCAGACAGCTGGTTTTTGATGGCTTCCTTCCCGGAACGGGGATTAAAAACAAATATCATTTTTTTCATCGTGATCACGCTCCATAAAAGGCGCCCTGTGCGCCGTAATCGTAAGAAATATCAACCTGTTTCTGCAGCCCACAGGCAGCCATGCCCTCTACCTCTGATCCGGCTGCTGCCAGAGGCTTCTGTATGCCGCAAATGCGTTCGGTATCGGATATTTCTCTCTCATTTCTTCTCTGTCCACAAACAGCATACCCGGAATTTCTTCCTTTACCCTGATCAGATACCCGCTCATATGCCACTCCACATGACTGAAAATATGCTTTGCTGCGGGCAGGCTTTTCTCCACCGCTGCCTCATTTCCGAGATACTCCAGCACCTCTTTTTCTGAACATTTCCCTTCGAGATTTGGAAATTCATAGAGCGATGCCAGAAGTCCCGTGTCATCCCGCTTTCTAATGGCTATTTTGTCCCCGTATTCCACTAATAATACGGTCTTTTCCTCTATTTTCCTTTTCTTTTTTGGTGTTTTTACCGGAATCTGTGAGGTCAGTTTCTTTTTTCTCGCCTCACAGACCGTATAGAACGGACAGGGGAGTTCGCAGAGGGGCGCACCGTTCGGAACACATACGATTGCCCCTGTCTCAATGAGCGCCTGATTAAAGTCCCCTGGTTCATCCTTTTTGAGTGCCCTTAAGACCTTCTCCACCGCAGCTTCTGTCTTCTTTTTTACCGCCTGTTTTAAGACGTCCTCGTAACTTCCGGATACTCGCGATAAGACCCGCATGACATTTCCGTCAACTGCCGGGACAGGAAGACCGAAGGCAATGGATCCGATGGCACCGGCCGTATAGCTTCCGATTCCCGGAAGCGCAAGAAGAGCCCTGTGATCCGCGGGAAGTTTTCCGCCGTACTCTGAAACGATGATCTTTGCAGCCTTTTTTAAATTTCTTGCCCTGCTGTAATATCCGAGACCTTCCCAGCACTTAAAGAGTTCCTCATCCTCACACGCGGCTAACGCCCCGACAGTAGGAAAACACTCCATGAATCTCGCAAAGTAGGGCTTTACCGCTTCGACTCTCGTCTGCTGCAGCATAATCTCAGAAATCCAGATCCGGTAAGCATCCCGGTCCTCCCTCCAGGGGAGATCTCGTTTATTCCCACGATACCAGGAAAGGAGCGGCCCCACCGCGGCTTCCAGACGCTCCGTCAGGGTGAGGTTCTTCTCATCCGGAAAGATTTTCTGGAGGCCGGAATAAAGATCCGC
>CAKRNI010000177.1 GCA_934370915.1 uncultured Lachnospiraceae bacterium | reverse complement strand
CGGGGAAATTTTCAGAATTCCATGACAGTTAAAAAGTGGGACTACTTCACCGACGCTTTGCTCGCCGGACAGCAATCCCACTTTTTATTTATTGATTTCTCTGTATATGATTTTTATTATTTTTGCGAAATATCAGGCGTTCTTTTCCTTCTCTTCTCTCTCCTCACGCTCCCGCTCCGCCTGGGACTTTCTTAAGTAGTCCGGCTTATGCTCCATGGCGGTCTCTGTCTTTCCTTCCGCGAAGTAGACAGCGCCCAGAGCGGCCACAGAAGCGGCTCTCTGGCGGTTTACATGGGCAGGGGCAAGATCGTAAGGCACGGTCATTTTCTCCCGGATCTGCTTTTTGTAGACCGGCACACCGTCACCTAAGAAGATCACACGCTCTCCCATTCCGTTTAACTTCCCGATCAGCTCTCCCATGTCCATGGCGTCCTGATCCATCACGGTCTCAAACGCTTTCTCAAAGCGGTAGATTCCCGTGTAGACCTGGTTTCTTCTTGCGTCCATGATCGGACAGATCAGACCGGAAGCGCCGAACAGGTTGTATGCTGTCGCGTCAAGCGTCGGAACATGGATCAGCGGCTTATTTAAGGCCAGTCCAAGTCCCTTCGCCGTCGCAGACCCGATTCTGAGACCCGTAAAGGATCCCGGACCGCCGGATACTGCGATCGCGTCGATCGTATCTAAATCGATCCCTACAAGTTTTACCATCTCATCGATCATCGGCAGCAGAGTCTGGGAGTGGGTCATCTTGAAATCCACCGTATACTCCGCCATCGTGATCCCGTCCTCATAGATAGCCGCCGATGCCACCAGTGAGGAGCTTTCAATTCCTAAAATCCGCATCTATTTTTCCTCCACCGTGATCTTTCTGTAATCGAAGCCCTTTTTCAGGTTTTTCTCGATGGTGACAGTCTTTACATGCTCCGGCAGGATCTCCCCGATCATGTTGGACCACTCGATGAGCGTCACGCCTTCCCCGTAAAAGCAGTCTTCGTATCCGACCTCATCCATCTCGCTGATATCACCGATCCGGTATACATCGAAATGGTACAGCGGCATTCTCCCGCTGTCATACTGCTGGACGATCGTGAAGGTAGGGCTGTTTACCGGCTCCGTGATCCCGAGTCCCTCGGCAAAGCCCTTCGTAAAAACTGTTTTTCCGACGCCGAGATCGCCGTTCAGACAGATCACTTCGCCCGGCTTTGCCTGTTCCCCAAGCATTTTTCCAAAGGCGAAGGTCTCCTCCGGTGCGTTTGTTTCCTTTATCATGCCTTTAATCCTTTCGTCTTCTTCGGCGGAAGATTCCGCTTGCAGAAATCGACAAACTCCTGTGTTCTCCCTTCAATGGACCGGAATGGCACAAGATATCCGTTTGTCGGTCCGACCTTGATGATATACATATTCGGGATCCGAACGACTTTCCAGATCTGATCCCATTTTAATTCTCCGGTCACGCCGGCCTGTTCGACCCCGATCTGCTCATCCGAAACGTCAAGATTGATCGGTGTTGAGTATCCGGTCGTTTTCGCATGTGCCTTTGCCTTCATCCAGATCATGATCGGCTGGACAAACACAAAAAGGATGATACAGCCCAAAAGCATGACTCTCTGCATCACCGCCACCGAGCTCCATGCGTATCCGAGAATCCCGATGACCAGGATCAGGAACACGAATGTAAAGATCCCGGCAAATCCCGAATACGCGCTGTACATGGAGAAATCAAAGATATCTCTCGCTGTCATTTTTACCTGAATTTTCATACCAGTTTTTCCTCTTCAAATGCCGTCCGGATCCGGTTCATACACTCCTCGATGACGCTGCGCGGGGAAGCGACGTTGATACGCTCAAATCCGCGTCCCTCCTCACCGAAGATATATCCCTCGTCCAGAGCGACCTTTGCTTTCTTCTGCATCAGTTCTTCCAGTTTTTTCTCATCCCGGTCAACGTATCCGTTGAGATCAAGCCACGCGAGGTAGGTTCCCTCCGCCTTGACGAGATGGGCCTTCGGAAGATATTTCTTTAAATATTCGTCGATATACGCGAAGTTTCCATCCAGATAGTCCTTCAGCTGCTCCAGCCACTCTTCCCCTTCTGTGTAGGCCGCAATCATCGCCGTCATGCCCAGAGCGGAAGCGCCGTCCATGGACAGGCTGCCATTCACGTAGTCTTTCCACTTTTTCTGGAGGTCTTTATTGTGGATCACGATGTTGGAGGTCTTCATTCCGGCAAGGTTGAAGGTCTTGCTCGGTGCCGTGCAGACAACGATCCGGTCCGCATACTCCGAAGCCACATTCATGATCGGTGTAAATGTCACGCCGCGGCGGATCAGATCGCAGTGGATCTCATCGCAGATGATCCATTTGTCGTACTTTTTACAGATCTCAACCGTCTTTTTAAGCTCGTCCTCCGTCCAGACACGTCCCGTCGGGTTATGCGGGCTGCACACTACGAGAACCTTGTTTGCCGGGTCCGCCATCTTTCGATCGAGATCTTCAAAGTCGATCCGGTAAGCGCCGTTCTCATAGATCAGCGCGTTATCCACCGGGACACGGCCATTGCTGTTGGCCTTATTGGTAAACGGATAATAGATCGGACGCTGGAGAACGATCCCGTCCCCCGGCTCCGTGAGGAGGTTGATGAGCGCTGCATAGGCAGCCACAACGCCCGGACAGAAGAACAGGTTCTCTCTGTTCTCATCCCAGCCGTAGCGCTTTTTCATCCAGCCTGTCACCGCGTCCATGCACTCGTCCGCATCGTACATGGTATAGCCGAAAATCTTCCGGTCGATCCGCTCATGGAGAGCCTTTAAGATCGGTTCTGCACAGGCAAAGTCCATATCTGCTACCCAGAGGGCAAGAGAATCCTTGTCTGCTCCCTTCGGCAGACGCTCAACCTTCACTGCATGGGTTCCTTTACGGTCGATCACTTCATCAAAATTATACTTCATGACTGACTCCTCCATTTCTTCGGCGCACCGGAATATTCTCCGTCTGACCTGTTTATTCATTTTTATCTGGTTCGTCTCCTTAAAAGCCTTATATCTCTGGCATTCCTACGCTGAAATCAGTTTCTTCCTGCCGCAGGGATTTCAGGACTTTTCCGCCAGCTAAACGTTCCTTCGTATCGATAGTTTAGAATTTATTCCTCGTCCAATATCATAGATAAGGAAATCCTTTTCTTCGCCATATCCACTCCGAGAACCTTCACCTCAACGATATCCCCAACGCTGACCGCCTCAAGCGGGTGCTTGATATACTTCCTGGACATCTGGGAAATATGCACCAGACCATCCTGATGGACACCGATATCCACGAAGGCACCGAAATCGATGACGTTTCTTACAGTTCCCTTCAAGATCATTCCCGGCTTTAAATCCTTCATATCAAGGACATCGGTCCTTAAGATCGGTTTCTGCATCTCCTCACGCGGATCCCTCGCCGGTTTTTCCAGCTCTTTTACGATATCCTTCAAGGTCTCCTCACCGACTCCAAGCTCCTCGGAAAGTTTCTTGTAATCTGTGATCTTTTTGCTGATTCCGGCCGCGCCGCCCTTTGCGATCGCTTCCGGATCCACATCCGCACGCTTTAATAACTCTAGCGCGGCCTTATAGGACTCCGGATGGACGGAGGTTCCGTCAAGCGGATTGTCCCCGCCTGCAATTCTCATAAATCCGGCACACTGCTCGAATGCCTTCGGGCCGAGCTTTGCAACCTTTAAGAGCTGTCGGCGGTTTGTAAAGGCGCCGTTCTCCTCACGGTACGCAACGATATTCTTCGCGATCACCTTTGAAATACCGGAAATGTACCCCAACAGGGACGCGGATGCCGTATTCAGATCAACTCCGACCTTGTTTACACAGTCCTCAACGACATTTCCAAGTGCCTCGCTTAAATGCTTCTGGTTCATATCATGCTGATACTGGCCAACACCGATGGACTTCGGATCGATTTTTACAAGCTCCGCCAGAGGATCCTGAAGACGTCTCGCGATCGATACAGCACTTCTCTGTCCTACATCAAATTTCGGGAACTCCTCCGTTGCAAGCTTGCTGGCGGAATATACGGAAGCTCCCGCCTCATTTACGATCACATACTGGACATGCTCCGGGATCTCTTTGATAAACTCCGCGATGATCTGTTCAGATTCTCTCGAAGCGGTTCCGTTTCCGACGGAGATCAGGGAGATCTTGTATTTCTCGATGAGCTTTTTTAAGGTCTTCTTCGCGTCCTCCACCTTGTTCTGCGGTGCGGTTGGGTAGATCACTACAGTATCTAAGACTTTTCCGGTCGCGTCAACGACTGCCAGCTTGCAGCCGGTACGGAACGCCGGGTCCCAACCCAATACCACGCGGCCTGCGATCGGCGGCTGCATAAGCAGCTGCTCCAGATTTTTGCCAAAGATCCCGATGGCGCCATCTTCCGCTTTTTCTGTCATAAGGTTTCTGACCTCACGCTCAATAGCCGGAGCAATCAGGCGGTTATAGCTGTCCGCGATCACTTCCTGTAAGACCGGGGTCGTCACCGGATTTTCCCCTGTGATCACCATCTTATTTAAGTAGCGTAAGATTTTCTCCTCCGGAGCTGCGATCTTTACGGTCAGGATCTTTTCCTTCTCACCGCGGTTTAAGGCAAGAATCCTGTGTCCTGCGCATTTTCTTACAGGTTCTTCGTGGTGATAGTACATCTCGTAAACAGACTCGGTCTTCTCGTCCTTCGCCTCGGAAACGATAAAGCCTTCCTCTTTTGTCACGTTGCGGATGTAAGCGCGGTATTTTGCCACCTCGGAAATGCGCTCCGCAAGAATGTCTTTTGCGCCATCGATCGCTGCCTTCACATTCGCAACACCTTTTTCCTCGGAGACATACCGGGCTGCCAGTGTCTCGATCGGTTCTTTTGTCATCTGAAGCAGGATCGTATCGGCAAGCGGCTCAAGACCTCTCTCCTTCGCCACGCTGGCTCTTGTCTTTCTCTTCGGGCGGAACGGCAGATACAAGTCCTCCACCGCAACCATCGTCTCGGCCTCCTCGATCTTTTTCTTCAGATCAGCCGTAAGTTTTCCCTGATCTTCGATCGACGCGAGAACCTGAGTCTTGCGATCCTCCAGTCCGCGCAGATATTTTAATCGTTCATCCAGGTTTCTTAATACTTCATCGTTTAAGGAACCGGTTACTTCTTTCCGGTATCTGGCAATAAACGGAATCGTGTTTCCTTCGTCAATGAGCTTGACAGCCGCCTCGATCTGGCTCCGTTTCACTCCTGATTCCGCTGTCAGTACGCCTAAAATGTCCATGTTCTTTCTCCTTCTAGTTCTCCCCCGGAAGGCCTTAAGCCGCCGGAGATGTCATTCTCCATTATAATTCAATCCATGCTCTTATGCAACTTAAATGTGGACAGGGGCAGCGTTTCATGTTAAACTATACGATAACTGTTCCGTGTTATTTTTCTTAAACATCGAGGGACTGACCGGCCCTTTTTTATCATAGAACAGTGCTATAAGCATTTTGGCGGCACCGCCGCAGAATTACAACAGGAGGAATTTTCATGGCAGATTACGAAGATCAGAAT
>CAKRNI010000176.1 GCA_934370915.1 uncultured Lachnospiraceae bacterium | reverse complement strand
GCCGATTCGGAATGCGAAGCATCGGCAAAATCCTGTTACAGTGCGCGGGCATGGAGTGCCCGTGTACTGTAACAAAATAAGAGAAAATGGGTGAAATTCGAAAGCTGGATGCGGGATCGGGAAGAGAAAATTTTGCTGTGAGGAGGCGTGTTTATGAGGCAGGCGGATGTGGAGTTTTCGGTGCGGACGGATCTGGCGCTGGAGGAGCGGGAGCGGATCCGGGGAAGTGGGAGCGGGATTCCGGGAATCCGGGTGCAGGAGCGGGAGAAGAAAGAGGGGAAGATCCGGGTGACGGAGGTGGCTGTTTGTGATGAGAGAGGAGCAGCGGCAATGGGAAAGCCGGTGGGGCTTTATCTGACGCTGGAGGCACCTTCCCTTGCGAAGAAAGACGAAGATTATCACCGGGATGTCTCAGAGGAGTTAGCGGAGCTTTTGCGGAAGCTGTTTGAGGAACATGGACTGGACAGCGACCGTATGGGACGGTCGGTCAGGACTCTGGTGGTGGGGCTTGGGAATCCGGAGGCGACGCCTGATTCACTGGGACCGAAGGTTTTGGAGCATCTTCAGGCAACGAGACATCTGGAGCTGGAGTATGGGGAGGATTTTTGCAGGAAGCACGGATACCCGGTCTTAAGTGGGATCACACCGGGGGTCATGGCGCAGACAGGGATGGAGACGGCGGAGATCGTAAAGGGAATCGTGCAGGAGACGGAGCCGGACGCGGTCATCGTTGTGGATGCACTGGCGGCCAGGAGCGCGGGGCGGCTTGGGGTCACGGTACAGCTTTCCGATACGGGGATTCAGCCGGGATCCGGGGTCGGGAATCATCGGAGCGGGCTGACGGAGGAAACACTGGGGATCCCTGTATTTGCAATCGGAATCCCGATGGTCGTCGGGGCGGCAGCGATCGTGTATGATACGGTTGGGGCGATGACAGAGGTTTTGAGAGAGCAGATCGGGGGCGATATCCGGAAAACAGAAAATCCGGAGCATTTTCAGGTAGAAGAAGCTTATGAGCTTGTCAGGGAACTTCTAAAGCCGGATCTGGGGCCTATGTATGTGACACCCCATGATGTTGATGAGCGGGTGGATTTTTTAAGCTTTACGATCTCGGAGGCGATCCATGAAGCACTGTTCAACGAGAGTTAGTTCGCGCTGACAGGTACTGAACATCTGCATATTCACATAAACTATAAGGAAACAGCAGCGCAGGCGGACGATATGAGGCGGAGATGGTATTATTTTAAGCGGATGCTTCAGGCAGACCGCCTGTTTGTTGTGCAGATGATCGGGAATATCATTGGAATGCTCCGGTATGCCGGGCGGCGGATCGCGCTGGCGGCAGTGTGCGCAGCGGTGCTGTATTCTGGACGTGGGTTATTTGTCGGTGCATGTGAGAAATTTTATGAAAACTATGCAGTGCGGATCACAGACGATGTGGTGCGGGGATTTCTTCCGGCGTGGAAGGAGGACGAAGGAACGGCTTTTTTTCTGGGAAACAGAGAGAATGGCAGCGGCAGACAGAGAAAAGAATACGGGGAGATATTCGGGATCGAGAATGAAAATGAAGGATTGCGGGCGGAAAAGATCGCAGACAGGGAAAACACGGACATAAATACGGATGAGACGAAATCGAGTGAAAATGAATCGGCTCAGGATGAAAAAACAACACAGACAGGTCTTTTTACAGAGAGGGAATTCAACACCGGGGCTTCCGGCATTATTCTGGAAAAACTGAACGATTACGATTATCTGATGAAAAAGTTCTACAATGTCCACCCCACAACGACAGCAAGCCGCGATCTGATGCAGGCAGCTGATTTCCTGTCCGCAGAACTCTCCATCGAAAAAGATGTCAATGTCCCTCAGATCCTGATCTACCACACCCACTCTCAGGAGACCTACGCAGACTATCCGGAAAATCCGGAGGCAGATGTACTTCACCTCGGGGAAGAGCTGGCGAAGCTTCTCAGGGAAAAGGGATACAACGTGTATCACGATGAGAGTGTCTATGATGAGCGGAACGGAAAACTGGACCGGAGCGCGGCATACACCTATGCACTCGACGGAATCACAGGACTCCTGCAGAAATATCCGTCGCTGGAGGTCGTGCTGGATATCCATCGGGACGGTGTCGCGGACGGGACGAGACTTGTGACGGAGATCAATGGAACAGAGACTGCGAAGATCATGTTCTTTAATGGGACATCGATGAGCCCTGACGGTCCCATCGAGTATCTCCCAAACCCAAATCTCAAGGGAAATCTGGCTTTCAGCTTCCAGATGCAGCTTCTGGCCGCAGAAAAATATCCGGGACTCACAAGAAAGATCTATTTAAAAGGCCTCCGCTATAACGAGCATGTCCGGGCGCGTTCCGCCCTCATCGAGGTGGGTGCCCAGACAAACACGTATGCGGAGGCGAAAGCGGCGATGGTGCCGTTAGCCGATCTCCTGGATCAGGTACTTACGGGAGAATAACAGAACATGGAAGCGGTTACATATTGATCTTTTTCTCCCATTTTCCGGACATATAATAGATCTCTACGAGGACGGAGGCTACGATCCAGCCCACCGGATATCCGAAGCCGACGACGGCAGCTGTATTGCAGATCGAAGTTGCGATATAGAGATAGATCTGACGGAACAGGACGAATGAGAACAGCATGATCAGCATCGGAGTTCTGGAATCTCCGGCTCCGCGCATTGCGCCCGCAACGACCTGATTCGGGCAGCAGAACGCCAGCATGAATACGTTCATCCGGAGAAACAACGTTCCGTATCGGACGACATCCGGCTCCTGATTGAAGACTGCGACAAGCTGCGGTGCAAAGAGGAAAAGAACCCCGGCACTGGCGAAGGTAATGAGCAGTGCCAGCCGGAGAGCCACGCCGGTTCCTTTTTTCGCGCGGGGCAGATTTCCGGCTCCGAGATTCTGGCTCATAAAGGTCGTGGATGCCTGTCCGATACTCTGCATCGGAAGGAAAACAAACTGGTCGATCTTGGAGTAGCTGCTCCATCCGGCCATGCAGCTGGATCCGAAGGTATTGATATAGGACTGGACGTACACGTTGGAAAATGATGTCAGTGACTGCTGAAAGCCTGTCGGAAGTCCGATCATGAGGATCTGCCGGAAGATTTTTTTGTCGATCCGCAGGTCCTTCCAGGTCAGCCGGTAATTTTCCTTACTTCTGGTGAGAACGATGAGCACGAGAACTGCGGAAACAAACTGGGATATAATCGTCGCATAGGCAACCCCCTCGATGGCCATGCCGAATCCCACTACAAAAAGAAGGTCAAGGCCAATATTCATGACACTGGAGAGACAGAGAAAGTACAGAGGCCGCCTGGTATCGCCTACAGCACGCAGGATCGCGCTTCCCATATTGTATACAAGAAGTCCGAAAACACCGGAAAAATAGATCTTTAAGTATATGGAAGCGGACGGCAGGACGTCCTCCGGTGTGGACATGAATTTTAACATAAAGGGGGCAACAACGATCCCAAGACCGGTGAGAATGATTCCGCAGATGAAGGTCACCGCCATCGTAGTTTCAACGGCAATGTGAAGCTTTTCATCATCGTGGGCTCCATAATACCGGCTGATGACAACACCGGCACCGATGGAGGTTCCGGTAAAGAACATGACGATCATATTGATGATGCTGGTGGTTGAACCGACGGCGGCGAGGGCATGGGAGCCGACAAAGTTCCCGACGACAAGGCTGTCCACAGTATTGTACAACTGCTGAAAGAGATTTCCGATCACGAGAGGAACCGCGAACATGATCAGGAGTTTCGTGATGGAACCTGAGGTCATGTCCATGGACTGCTGCTTTTTCTGAGTTTGATTCATAAATTTTATCATCTCCTGAGAGCTGTGCGGCGGACACAGACAGAGCATAGAGGATACAGAATCTGTGAACCTGCCGGACAGCTGCTGCACTGATAGAAAAGGTGAACGGGTGACGGGACAAAGAAATGTCCTGAAAATACGTGACAAGATGTTATTTAAAGTCTAAATCAGAACCGGTAGAATGTCAATTGATTTCGGAATACATAATAGTGCCGCAAGTTGTCTCCTTTTTGTCTATTTTTTATGCAGCTCAAACTTCATAGTACTGCTTGCGCAGATACCTAAAAAATGCTATATTTAGTATGATAAATTGCTATTTCTGCCCCTTTCAGGCAAAACGCCTGTGGATAAAATCGTTTTTATATGGTATTATGCAGAACTTTCGAATCCGGCGGCAGAAAAATAGATCTTATAAATGAAGAAAATAATAGAAGAGAGGAACATGAATGGTTCATTATTCCCAGGATAAAATCAGAAATTTCTGTATCATTGCCCATATCGACCACGGGAAATCCACATTGGCAGACCGTATAATCGAAAAAACAGGTCTTTTGACAAGCCGCGAGATGCAGGCTCAGATCCTTGACAATATGGATCTTGAGAGAGAGCGTGGAATCACGATCAAATCCCAGGCAGTCCGCACGGTTTACAAGGCAAAGGACGGCGAGGAGTATATTTTCAACCTGATCGATACCCCAGGTCACGTGGACTTTAACTATGAGGTGTCCCGAAGTCTTGCGGCCTGTGACGGTGCGATCCTTGTCGTAGATGCGGCTCAGGGCATTGAGGCCCAGACCCTTGCAAACGTGTATCTTGCCCTTGACCATGATCTTGATGTGGTCCCGGTCATCAATAAGATCGACCTTCCGAGCGCTGACCCGGACCGTGTGGCGGAGGAGATCGAGGACGTGATCGGACTTGAGGCCCACGACGCACCGAGGATCTCCGCGAAGATGGGAATCAATATCGAGGATGTTTTGGAAGCGATCGTCCATAAGATCCCGGCTCCGAAGGGAGATCCGGAGGCACCGCTTCAGGCTCTGATTTTTGACTCCCTCTACGATTCCTACCGCGGCGTTATCGTATTCTGCCGCGTGAAAGAGGGAACCGTGAAGAAAGGCACCCCGATCCAGATGATGGCGACGGGGGCTTCCTACGATGTCGTTGAGGTCGGCTATTTCGGCGCAGGCCAGTTTATCCCCTGTGATGAGCTCAGGGCCGGCATGGTCGGCTATATCACAGCCAGCATCAAGAACGTGAAAGATACCCGTGTGGGTGATACGGTGACGAACCGTTTAAATCCGTGTGCGGCGCCGCTTCCGGGCTATAAGAAGGTGACTCCGATGGTGTACTGCGGACTCTATCCGGCAGATGGAGCGAAATATCCGGAGCTCCGTGACGCATTGGAAAAGCTCCAGTTAAACGACGCGTCCCTGTTCTTTGAGCCGGAGACATCGGTTGCGTTAGGCTTTGGTTTCCGCTGTGGATTCTTAGGTCTTTTACATCTGGAGATCATTCAGGAGCGTCTGGAGCGTGAATATAATCTGGATCTTGTGACAACCGCTCCGGGCGTTGTATATCGGATCCATAAAACAAACGGCGATGTGATCGACCTGACGAACCCGTCCAATATGCCGGATCCGTCGGAGATCGAATATATGGAGGAGCCCATCGTCTCCGCAGAGATCATGGTGACCACAGAATTTGTGGGCGCGATCATGCAGTTATGTCAGGAGCGCCGCGGCGT
>CAKRNI010000175.1 GCA_934370915.1 uncultured Lachnospiraceae bacterium | reverse complement strand
AATGTGGACATCACCTACTCCCCGTCCAATGACTTTTTCTTAAAATGCACCGGAAATGCCAACAAACGCGGCTGGGGGCAGTCCGGAAAAAATGGTGCTGACTGCACCTTTACCGCGGATTCTCAGGAAATGAGCGGTGACATCCTCTGGGACAGCATCAGTAATCTGGATCTGAAGCTCACAAACGGCACCATCTTGACAGGCGCCATCCTTCAGGATGAGACAAACGCCGGTGACGGCGGAGACGGAACCTGCGACGTCACCATCGACGCCCTCTCCGCCTGGACCGTAACCGGAAACAGCACCGCCACCTCCCTCACCTGTAACGGCTCCATCACAGGCGATGACGGCAAAAGCGTGACGATCGCCGGCACAGACGGCACTGTATTTGTGCAGGGTACTGGCAAATATACGCTCACGACCGGTTCCTACAACGAATAATCATATAATCAAGCTCTTTGGAAAAGGCAGAGCAGCTGACGCCCAAGCGTCAGCCCTCTGCCCTTTTGTTGTCATATAAGTTCACATATTGCACCCACGTCCGAAGCCTGTCTGGTGCGTACCTTCCGCCAAGTTGAAACTCCTGACACTACATTACTCCACCTCCATCGACGCATCCTTCAATCTGCAGTACAAATTGGAGTCCCCACTCTCCGTATATGTTTCAAAGGTCCCCTCAACGATCACATCTGCATTCTTTTCCGGATACTCATCCGGATAAGCATGGAATCCGTCATCCCACACAAACTCCATTCCCTGGGCACAGCATGCCGTGGCATCCTGGATAATACAGTAATGGTAATACTTTTTCGTGTCTTCCGAATAGACCGTATAATAGATTCCCTCCATCCGGAATGTCTTTCCTTCATATTTTTCCGGCTCCATCATCATCTGATAGACCGTGGCATAGACCATATCACTGCTCATCTCCGTAAGGTCGTAATCGACGGTGCTGATATTGTTGGCAAAAGCCGCTGTTTCCGCACTTTGTGTGCCTTCAGGACTATTTCCATCTTCCAGTGATTCTTCGTCTTCCGTACCTTTCACCTTTCCATTATCCTGACCGACTCCTGATACGCTTTCTGCTGTCCTGCTCTCCAGAACACCACTCACGGAATTTCCTTTATTATAATTCCCCGTTTTCGCGCTCCCTGCCGCCTTCGTCTCCCCGGCGCATCCAGTAAGCAGGAGTACACTTGATACGAGCAGTAACACCGGAAAGCGGAAGTCCCATCGGAAGGACCACATGGGGTTTTGTTCACAACCATGACGGTACTGAATCGTTGTATTTTTTCTTTTTCTCTTCATGCTCATGACCTCCCCACTATTTTCCCAGCCAGACAGCTGATCCCAAACGCGAGCATATCCGCCGCAACGATGGTAGATCCCACCGGTGTTCCCGCAAGGATCGAAACAAGAATCCCAAGAAACGCGCAGATGACCGAAAGGATCACCGAGCACACGGTAACACGCAGGAATGTATGAAAGATCCGCATCGCCGACAGCGCCGGAAAGATCACCAGCGCCGAGATCAGAAGCGATCCCACAAGATTCATCGCAAGAACGATGATCACCGCCGTGATGACCGCGATCAGAAGATTATAAAGATCAGTCTTCATTCCGGTCGCTTTCGCAAAGGTCTCATCAAATGTCACGCAGAAAATCTTATGATAGAACAGTACAAAAACAGCAAGTACCACCACCGAAAGGACACAACAGAGTCTCACCTGCCCTCCCGTCAGCGTCAGAATCGATGTGGACCCAAACAAGGTACTGCAGACATCGCCGGAAAGATTTGGTCCGGTGGAAAAAATATTCATTAAAAGGTACCCGAATGCTAATGCTCCCACCGAAATCATGGCGATCGCTGCATCTCCCTTGATTTTCGTATTCTGCCCTGTCCTTAGAAGCAGAATCGCGCAGATCACCGTGACCGGCAGGATAAATACCATATTATTCGTAAAATTCAGGACAGATGCCACCGCCATCGCGCCAAATGCCACATGGGAAAGCCCGTCTCCGATATAGGAAAACCGTTTCAACACCAGCGTGACCCCCAACAGGGAGGAACATAACGCGATAAGAACTCCCACCACCAGGGCGTACCTCACAAACGGATACTGAAAATATAACTGTAATTTTTCTATCATAAGCTGCATAATTTTAATCCCACTTTCTCTCGGCTTCCTGCAGACATGATCCCAGGATTGATGTCCGCGAGATACTCCTGCTTTGTTCCATAAAACACGGATTTTCCGATATGAAGGATATGACTGGCATACTGCAGAGCTGCCCGGATATCATGAGTGATCATAATGATCGTGATCTCATCCTCATAATTCAGCCGTTCAATCAGGCGGTACATCTCCTCAGACGCGTTTGGATCCAGACCGGATACCGGCTCATCGAGGAACAGAAGCTTTCCTGTCGCGCAGAGAGCCCGGGCTAACAAAACTCTCTGCTGCTGCCCACCGGAAAGTTCGCTGAAACATCTCTCTGCCAGCCCGATGATCTCCATTTTTTCCATCATCTCCACCGCGCATGCTTTTTCCTTTTTGCTATAAAACGGCCGGAGACCGCAGCGCGGCTGGCATCCAGAGAGAACAATCTCTCTCACAGATGCCGGAAAATCCTTTTGAATGCCTGTCTGCTGCGGCAGATATCCGATCTCATTTTCTGTCAGCCCGTCCCCAAGAAGGATCTTCCCGCTTACAGGCGGCAGTAAATGAAGCAGTGTCTTCATAAGCGTAGACTTTCCCGCCCCGTTCTCTCCGACAATGCACAGATATTCTCCTCTGTTGATCGAAAAATTCAGGTTCTTTAGAATTGCTCTGTTGTCGTATCCTACCGATAAATTCTGACAGGTCATTTGTGCCATGATATTTGCTCCTACTGTAATGCTTCTTTTAATACTTCCAGGTTCTTTTCCATGGCGGAAAGATATGTCTCTCCGTTAGCAATATCGTCCGATGTCGTCGACTGCATGGAATCCAGTGTCAGGATCTTCTGATCCTTTGTCGCCGTATTCTCAATGATCGTCTTTGCGATCTTCTGGTCAGATTTTTCGATGGTCATAATGTTTTTCAGTCCAAGCTCATCGACCTTCTTTGCGAGGAATGAGATCGTCTCAAAGCTTGCCTCACTCTCCGCTGAACAACCAGCAAATGCCGCGTAATAGCTTAATCCATAATCATCGACAAGATAACGGAACGGGAAACGGTCACCGAAAAGAAGTGTTTTCTGTTTTGCGTTGTCCACTGTCTCCTGATACTGTGCGTCAAGGT
Source organism: uncultured Lachnospiraceae bacterium (assembly GCA_934370915.1). Classification (GTDB taxonomy): domain Bacteria; phylum Bacillota; class Clostridia; order Lachnospirales; family Lachnospiraceae; genus Pilosibacter. The sequence continues at coordinate 2,364 of CAKRNI010000175.1, read as the reverse complement.
CATCCAGTTTTTCTTCATACGCAACCATGTTTGCGTCATAAATATCCGCTCGTTCCGGATCGATCTCCTCAAGCGCCTCTGCGATCGCGTTGCAGAGCTGCTTTGTATTTTTAAGAGAAAGCCATACATGCTCATCGTACTCTTTCTCCTCATGCTCCAGCATATCCTCTTTGATCTCATCTGCAGTCATGTCTGCTGGATAATAAGTCGGCCAGTTGTCCATCTCCTCGGAAAGGGCATCAAAGCTCTCGTTTCCTGCGTATATGTGGAAGTGTTCAGCCTTTCCAGGGGCGATTCCATGATCGCTGAACTGGACATATCTCGGCGCCTCGTCAGATCCGCTTGTCTTCTCGAAGAAATAGCGCACACCTCTGCTGCCTGACTTATAATCGTAAATCTGGTATCCCCGGTACTCATAGGTACCTTTTGCAGCATTTCCGTCTTTCGTAAATTCCATTGTGCCGTTTGCACCATCAATTACAATTTTCTCGACGTCCGTCTTATATCCTGTCTCATAATACTGTTTATACTCTTCCTCAGCCTTCTTCCCGGATTCCGCTTTTTTCTTCATCACTTCATTAAGATCTCCGTTTTCAAGGTATGGGTATACCGACTGCCAGTCCCCAGTCCAGTCTTCAAGGCTTCGATCCTGTACGTCGCTGTCAGCAAAATGGGAATATCCGTGGTTATGTCCCTCCTCATTCTGCATTCCCGGCATCGCCTCTTCCGTCTTGATCGTATCTTTCAATACATCGAGAAGGTTAATGACCTTCATGTCCTTATTGACCGCTTCCTTTAAAGCACCATCAACCCATGTATCGGATTCTCCCCCGACATACACAAAGAGATCACAGTCGGAGATCTTCATAATATCTTCCGCCGTAGGCTGATAACTGTGCAGATCCACACCATTATCAAGAAGCAGTTTCAGATCCATATTGGAAGCTTCATCTCCAGCGATCTGCTTTACCCAGTCATATTCCGGAAAGATCGTCGTCACGACCCTGATCTGTTTATTCTCTGATACTGTCTGTTCTGTTGTTTCTTCCTGTGATACAGCAGCTTCTGTTATTTCTGAATTTTTCTGTCCGCAGCCAGAAAGGCTGAGTGCGGTCAGGGCAGCGAATGCCGCCATTGATAATTTTAATCTATTTTTCTTCATGAATAAAACCTCTTATTTCTGTAATTGTCAATACCTCTTCACGATCTCACAAAAATCGTTGTTACTGCTCGTTCTTTACGTATATAGCAACGATTTGTCTGGATTATGATGATATCTGATATATTGAAATCCATATTTTTTAAAATTAGGCACACGAAAGAAAGGTATGTTTTTTACAAAACACCCCCCCTGTCTGATACCAAAGAGATTTTATTCAATCATTCAGTCTTACCTTTTGTCTGATCAGGGACATTGCCGGAATCTGGCAGATATCCCATGCATGTGCTGCAAGAATACATGTAAATATGACAAATGTTCCATCTGGCAGATCTGCCCCAGTTCCAAGGTATTTAATCGTCTGCTCCACCTGACGCACACAGGCACATATTGGGCAGTCTTCCCCTGTACAGATGTGATTTTCTTCCTTTGCAACATAGAATAGAGAGAACCATGTGACCAGAATAAACATCACACACAGAATCATCGCAGATCTTTTTCTCGTCCTTGTACTCATGCTTCTCTCCTTTCCTGAAAAACTGTCTGTATGACACTTTTCATCTTGTAATACTATACAAATTTTTCATTTCTGCATTTCTCACAGATTCCATAGAAAACAATCCTAAATGGATCCACCTCAAAGCCATGGTCTTTTATCATATGCTGTCGAAGTTTTTCTACTTCTTCGCAGTGCAAGTGGATCAGCCTTCCGCACTTCTCGCATTTGCAGTGATAACACGGTTCCTGATTTTTCCGGGAATGCTCACCCATATACTCAAAGCAGGCACTGCTGGTGCCATCGACCACATACTTCGCGACCGTACCGTCCTCCACCAGTCGTTCCAGATGGCGATATACGGTCGTCGTTCCAATGGCAATGCCTTTCTGGGCAAGTGCGTCACAGATCTCATTCACCGTAACATGTCTGCCCTGAACCGATTCCAGAAAGGTAAGAAGTTCAGTCATTTGTTTCGTTCTGTACTGAAGCTTTCCCATACCGAATCCCTCCTTCAATTTGAAAACCTCTTTCAAATTAGCACAAATTTATTTTCATGTCAAGTACAATTTGAAAATCATTTCCAATTTTAATCTGATGTGCAGGCATGCCCTCTTGAATTCTTTGTTTGATATTTTTTTAACAATTTCTTCCATTTTTGTTGTATATACAACATACATTTTATTTTGGTTATGCTATACTAAGCCCA
>CAKRNI010000174.1 GCA_934370915.1 uncultured Lachnospiraceae bacterium | reverse complement strand
GTGAATCTCACACAAGAAAAGGAGACAGGGTTATGGGTAAAGAAATCGTATTTGATTATTCCAAGACAGCCGGATTTATCAGCGAAGAGGAAATGAAGAACATGAAGAGCACCGTTATGGGCGCGAAGGATGTCCTGACAGCAAAATCCGGTGCAGGCAATGACTACCTTGGATGGATCGACCTCCCGGTTGATTATGATAAAGATGAGTTTGCGAGAATCAAGAAAGCGGCAGAGAAGATTCAGGGAGATTCCGATGTACTTCTTGTGATCGGTATCGGCGGATCTTACCTCGGTGCCCGCGCTGCAATCGAGTTTTTATCCCACAGTTTCTACAATGTGCTGCCGAAGGGAAAGAGAAAAACTCCGGAGATCTATTTCGTGGGAAACAGCATCAGCAGCAAATACATCCATGATCTTCAGGATGTACTGGAAGGAAAAGATTTCTCCATTAATATTATATCCAAGTCCGGTACAACCACAGAGCCGGCGATCGCTTTCCGTGTATTTAAGGAAATGCTGATCAAGAAGTATGGCAAGGAAGAAGCCAACAAGAGGATCTACGCGACCACAGACAAGGCAAAGGGAGCTTTAAAGAACCTGGCAAACGAAGAGGGATACGAGAGCTTCGTTGTTCCGGATGACGTTGGAGGACGTTTCTCCGTGCTCACAGCTGTAGGTCTTTTACCAATCGCAGTCAGCGGCGCTGATATCGATGCTCTGATGACAGGTGCAGCGGATGCAAGAAAGGTCGCTCTTGAGACAGAGTATGAGAAGAACCCGGCACTTTTATATGCCGCAGTCCGCAACATCCTGTTAAGAAAAGGAAAACAGGTGGAGATCGTAGCAAACTACGAGCCGAGCCTTCATTATGTATCTGAGTGGTGGAAACAGCTCTTCGGTGAGAGTGAAGGGAAAGACCAGAGAGGTATTTTCCCGGCAGCCGTTGATCTTACAACAGACCTCCACTCCATGGGACAGTTTATCCAGGACGGTGCACGCATCATGTTCGAGACCGTTCTGAACGTAGAAGAATCTCCGGCGGAGATCGTCCTTCAGAAAGAGGATGTCGACACAGATGGTATGAACTATCTGGCAGGAAAGACGGTTGATTTTGTAAACAAGAGCGCCATGAACGGAACGATCCTTGCGCATACCGATGGCAGCGTGCCGAACCTTATGGTAAAGATTCCGGCTCAGGACGCTTACAGCCTCGGTCAGCTGTTCTATTTCTTCGAGTTTGCCTGCGGCGTCAGCGGCTATATCCTCGGTGTCAACCCGTTTAACCAGCCGGGTGTTGAGAGCTACAAGAAGAATATGTTCGCCCTGCTCGGAAAACCGGGCTATGAGGAGGCAAGAGAGGCGCTTCTCAAGAGATTATAAGTTATAAGGACGAATATTTTAGGCGGCTTGTGAGGCGAGGTATGCAGATGGCAGAAAGAGAAGAAACATTCGCAAAAGTCAGCCGTCGATAGAGATGAAAAATAAAAATCAGCCCGATATCCATGTGTTCTCCAGACAGGAAATACACGATAGGATGTTGGGCTGATTTTTATCTCAGTCGAGAAGATTCCGTTCCGGTTCCTGTCTGCACGGTGCATGAACCGGAGCTTATTCCTCAATTACCTGAAATTCCAGATAATCAAAATCGATCGATTCAATAAAACTGTCCTTCGTAAACCGCGTCTTATCATGCAGCTGAAAGTCGCGGATATTCGAGTCGAGCCAGATTGGCTGGCTTAAGTCAAATTCATGGCAGATTTCATCCAACGCCTGAAATACCATAGCGGTTCTTGACATGGAATAGTCATTATTGCAGGCTACCATATCTCTCACAAGATGGTTATCTTTCCATATTTTTCCCCAGATCCGGAACATAAAAACATCCTCCATTCAATTGCTTTCACGATCATGATTTGAAAAACAGTATAACGGATTTTTTCCGGAAAGTAAAGGTACAACATTTTGCCCAAAATGCCTTGTATCGTCAGAAAAATTGTAGTAATCTATATCTATATGGACATTTTGATGACATACTTGAACCAAAGCCAGGAGGACAAAAGATGGGACAGCCAATTACAGATTATGCTGCCTTTTTTGCCAGTGCAGGACAGGCAGTACAGGAACTGGAAGCTCTGAATACAGAGGTGGAGCAGCTCGAAGCGGACGAGAAAAAGTTAGAGAGTTCCCTTAAGGGAAAACAGCGTTCTGTTACAGAAACCATCAGTCAGACGGTGAAGCAGCGGAAAGAGGAGATCACAAAAAGCTATGACGCGGAGCTTGGAAAGGCTCAGGAGCGGCTGAAAAAGGTAAAAGGAAAGCGTGAGAAAGCGAAAAATCAGGGTGTCCGGGAACGGATTGAGGAGGATACCCGGGGACTTGTGCGGGAGAATAGAGAACTTGCGGAGCACATGAAGACTTTATTTAAGGCAAACCATGTTCCGGGCTTCTGCCGTGGAAACTATTACTACGCACTCTACTTTACGAGGACATTTAAGGATTTCCTGGCGCTTCTTGTGACGATCCTGATCTGTTTCCTTGCAATTCCCTGCGGCGCGTATTTTCTGATTCCGGAGAGACGGACGATGTATCTCGTTGGAATTTATGTGGCTGTGATCCTGATCTTCGGCGGAATCTATGTGACGGTGGGAAATATGACAAAGGTTCGTTACATGGATGTGTTGAAAGAGGGACTTGGAATCCGGGCAAGGATCCGCGCGAATAGAAAAGAAATGAAAGTGATTGCAAAGACGATCCGCCGGGACAAGAACGAGACGATCTACAATCTCCAGAAATTCGATGATGAGATCGCCCAGCTCGATCAGGATGTGGCTGAGATCAACCGGAAGAAAAAGGAAGCACTCACGACTTTTGATACTGTGACACGGACGATCATTTCCGACGAGATCACTGCAAACAATAAAGAAGAGCTCGACCGGATGGAGGACGAATTGACTGCTCTGTCGGAAAAACTCCGCAGTACGAGGACAGCGGCGAAGGAAAAGGCAATGTTTGTCACGGATAACTATGAAGTTTATATCGGAAAAGGCTTTATGACACAGGAAAAACTGGCAGCGCTTGAGAATATCGTGAGAAGCGGCGCAGCGTCCAATATCAGCGACGCGGTCTCTGTTTATAAGAGTCAGAAAGAGACGACGAAGTAAAAAAATCTCAAAAGCTCAATGAGTTCGATGAAAATTCCGATTCGTATAAATATCAGGATCGAAAAGGAAAAGTATATTTTAGAGTGGTGCGGAAAAGACAGGAAGAACGGCATCACAGGGGAGGAAAACAAAAGATGAGAAAGTATGGTATGAAGATCGCGGCTGCTGCCGCGATATTCTGCATGGCAGTGCCGTTTGCCGCATTTGCCGGAACATGGAAGTCGGATGCGAACGGAAGATGGTACCAGTTTGATGATGGCTCATATCCGAAGGCACAGTGGGCGTGGATCGATACGGATAATGATGGAATGGCGGAGTGCTTTTATTTCGATGAAAATGGATATGTCCTGAGAAATACGACAACCCCAGACGGAAATCGTGTAAATGGAATTGGCGCATGGGTTGTTGGAAGTGAGGTAAAGCAGAAGGCTGGAGCGGATAAAACCTCAGGGAACGGTGGTTCAAACGGCGACAATTCAAACGACAGCAGTAATTCAAATGCCGGGGATGGTTACTGGAGATATAATTACAACTCGGATCCCGATTGGTATTTGAAAAACGAATCATTAAGTGAGATTGAAAAAGCAAATTACCATTATGATGCAAAGTATTATAACTGGGATGCATATAGCACGAAAAAGTACACGGAGATGAGAACGCAGATCGAAAGAATCGAGGCGAATCCTTGCGATGAGACAGCGTCTGCTGAGATGGTCAGCGTGGAGATTCCTGTATGGAGATTAAAGAATGGCAAAAAGGTAGCGGATACAACGCATGTCCAGGTACTGAGTTCTATTGCGGATGATGTAAAAGAAATTTTCACAGAGATATTTAATGGCCCGGAACAGTTCCCGATTGAGAGTGTTAGCGGTTATAACTGGAGAAGCAATGGACTTGGAAGCAACCACAGTTCCGGAACTGCAATCGATATTAATCCGGAAGCAAATCCACAGATTGCTGAAGATAAGGAAACGGTTCTTGTGGGGAAAAAATGGGAACCGGGTGTAAATCCATACTCCATTGGCAGGGATAGTGACGTTGTAAAAGCCTTCGGTAAGCATGGATGGACATGGGGGGTCAGATTCAGCAGACCGGATATGATGCACTTTGATTATTAATAAATAACGAGGGAGGAAAGGTATGGCAAAAACGAATGGTAAGAAGGCGGGAAGAAGTTTAAGAAAGTGGGGGAGCGCAGTACTTGGCATAAGTCTGGTTGGAACGCTGATGTTTCCGCTTGAATCAATGGCATATGGAAGCAAAACTGAAGGTTATGTGACGCAGTCAATATTTAAAAATGACGCGGGTTGGGAAAAAACTGAGCAAGGTACCTGGGTTTATTATGATAATGGCGCCTTACTGCGGAACACGGAAGTTGATGGGTATAAACTGGATGTGACGGGAAAATGGGTGAATGACGGTGAGGAAACAGAGGCTACAGATTATGAAATGATGCCGGAAGTGTTCGCTGGAAAGAGTAATGCGGAATTGGATCGTATTATGCGGCGGAAACTGTATAAATTATTCACATCGGACCGGGTTACAAAAGATGAAAAAGAACCGACATGCAAGCTTGATTCTAGATACATATCGTTTGCGAAAGATTTTGATACACTTATGTTTGAAGAAGATCGAATCTGGTTTTGCATTGGTAATAAATGGTCAGATTTAAAGTATACAGACTTTACAATGCCGAATGGAGAGCAGTACATCGATACCTCGGAAGACTTCACCAAATATGAGTATGTTCTCGAGAATATGTTAAAGATCGTATTAGGAAATAATTTGGGAAGTGAAATGTTTGCAAGTATGAAGGCCCATGCGGATAAGATGCAGGGACCAGGATACTATAGCCGGTTAAGAAATGAAGACGGCAGCTTTGTACATGGAGTGACACGTGATATTCCGATTGATGAAAACTTTAGGGACGTTAAGTTTGCGGATTCTGAGAAATGGACACCGGTAGGAGCACGTTATATTGGCTGGGATGAATATATGTTAGACGATTACCAGCTGTATGAGGCATTGTATCCGACTATGGGGGAGGCATATGCGAACGTTAAGATGTCGGGAAAAGACTATTATAAGAAATTTGGACAGTACTATGTGATTCACAATACCACCAGAAGAGACGAGGAATCTATCATCAACAATAAGAATACGTTTGGTGACGGATGTAACTTCAGCGATTATGATTATAAACAGTGGATTGGACGTAAAACGGATTATGGAAAGACGATAACCAGCGTGTCTTGTGATGACATCTACGGAAATATAGTTATCTTGATTGGACTTTGATATGTTGTAGATTATGGAGACCGGGCATTTAAAATGCCTGGTCTTTTTTTGCTTGTGTAACAGCGCAGTTATGTATAATTCCCGCAGATTCCGCCTATAATGTCTCATAGAAACCAGCCAGGAAACGGAGTGTTTACCATGAGATTCGGGAGGCGGAAGATCACTTATTATGATACGGAAGCGGGATTTGAAGCGGAGAAATTTGCGGCGAG
>CAKRNI010000173.1 GCA_934370915.1 uncultured Lachnospiraceae bacterium | reverse complement strand
TTTCCGGACTGCCACATCGCCTCTAACTGCTGTTTCTCGCGCTGGGTATCCATGCACTTCCAGAATCCCTCGTGGCGGTATGCCATGAGCTCGCCGTCCTTCGCGAGGTTTCTTAACGGTGCCTGCTCGAATACAGTGGAATCGCCCTCGATATAATCAAATACGCCCGGATTTAATACCATGTAACCACCGTTGATCAGGCTGCCGTCATCGTCATTCTTCTCGCGGAAGGAATTGATCTTTCCGTTATCCTCAAGATCGAGGACACCGAAGCGCTGTCCGATATTGACTGCTGTGATGGTCGCGATCTTTCCATGGCTTCTGTGGAACTCCTCCAGTGCCTTTAAGTCGATGTTTGCGAGACCGTCGCCGTAGGTCAGCATAAACGGCTCATTTCCCACATAATCTTTGATCCTCTTTACACGTCCGCCGGTCATGGTGTTGAGTCCTGTGTCGATCAGAGTCACCTTCCACGGCTCCGCATAGTTGTTGTGGACCTTCATGCTGTTGTTCGCAAGATCGAAGGTCACATCAGATGTGTGAAGGAAGTAATCCGCAAAGAACTCCTTTACCACATACTGTTTGTATCCCAGACAGATAATAAACTCATTATATCCGAACTGGGAATAATATTTCATGATATGCCACATGATCGGCTTCTCACCGATCTCGATCATCGGCTTTGGTTTTAAATGGCTCTCCTCGCTGATTCTTGTTCCGAATCCTCCTGCCAGGATTACTACTTTCATAGGTTTACCTCCATATATTCCAACCGTTTTCTTTGAGGACCGTAAGCGCTTCCCGGCATCCCGGTTTGTGATACTCCAGCGCGTCCTCCAGTGTTTTGTCTGACTCATTTTCGAAATTTAATAAGATCTGTTTTACTTCGTCCCGGTTATGTTCTTTCCGGTATTTCCCGAAGCGGAACTCCTCTGCCGTTGTCATCACATTTCCGATGAGGAACATGGCGGCGAGGGCGATGGATAATATCTTTACCAACTCTGGCAAAGAATCTTTTTCAGTCCTGCTGATATGCTGTGGCCTTTTCGGCTCTGTGCCTCTGCTTTCCCTGCATTCTTCCTTTTTACAGAACCCGCACTTCGCAGCCAGCGCGAACGTAAGAAAGATTCCGATCACACCGATCTGATACTGCAGCGCATACCGGGAACTCATCCCATACTTGTCATTCGGCATAAAGATATACCGGCTCACAAGCACCATCAGGTGGTTCATGCCTCCGCCCGCTAAGAGCATCAACGGCAGGATCGTCTTTTCCTCGATCCTGTAATAAAAGTTCATCCACAGCGCAAAGAGATACGCAGACAGGACGACCGCGCCGACCGCGCACCAGACCTTCCCCGGAATCCCTGCAAAGCTCCTGTCAATCAATTCTACTCCAAAAACCATGGAAGCAAAAGACTTAAGAAGAAATTTAATAAAAAATTTCGGATCCTGTCGGAAAGCCGTAAAAAGCGGCACATTCACCGCTCCGGAATATTCATACACCGCCTGGGAATTGCTCCAGAGGTAAATGAGGAACGGAATAACAGCGGCTGCGATCAGGGCGATGGTGCGGGCAGTTCCGATTCCGGCAAGCTCATCGGAAATTACGCCGATCACACCAGAGTTTTCCCTGCCTTTACAGGATACGTTTTTTCTATCCGTATTACTTGAATTCTGTCTGTCGGCCTTTGCCTGATATTTCCCGGATAAACTCTTTACAATTACAATATCGCGCACATAAAGAAACAGATACGCCATCACGATCGTCACCGTGTAGATCGCACAGTACGGTCCTGCTGCCCCTATGGTGATCACAAACGGCAATACAAAGAGCAGTACAAGCTCCGACCGTTTCGCATTCCGGAATCCCTTTTCATACACCTGATCCAGCAGGGCATAATTCCAGAAAAACAATCCGAATGCAAGGAAATGGGCCCATCCGGTTCCGTTATATAACATTTCCCACTTATTCAGGCTGAACATGACGATCATCATTGCCGCATACCAGACCGGGCAGAGTTCTTTTTTTCTGCTGTACCGGCCGATGACCAGGGCAGAAAGTCCAAATCCCAGAATGCCCATGATCCGGTCCACGGTGACACTGTAGCCAAAAATAATGACATTCAGTCCGCGCTCTAAGAAGTTCACCGGAATTCTCGTCAGCAGATCCGCCACGAAAAATTTATCCGGATTCCACACATCCGGCAGATAGGAATTGATGAGCCGGATATAATCGGAATACACCATGTCGATGGCAGAGCGCCTGATATATGCCAGATAAAAAATCATCCCCAGAATCGGAAGTCCGATATAGAAATAACGTTTCTTATTCTTCATGATCTCCTCCGCCTGCCGCGGATCTCCCGGCGGTTTTTCCCGCGTTCTCCGATGCCGGTCTTTTTCTCGGTCTGCGGCGGCGTCTTGCCGTCTGTTTTCCTGCTTCTTCGTTCTTCGGCTGCTTTGCTGCCTGCTTTTCTGCTTCTTTCCACTCCGGCCGTTTTGCCGTCTGTTTTTCTACTTCTTTCCGCTTCGGCTGTTTTGCTGCCTGTTCTCCTGCTTCTTTCTGCTTCGGCTGTTTTGCCGCGGTCCGTCCCCCCGTTGTCTGGCTGAGCGTCACGATCCTCATGGACGTTGACGGCTGTGCCGGGCGGATTCCTGACTGCTTTACCACTTTTCCCTCTGCCCGTGCCGGTTTACTTCCCGCCTGTTTTTCCGCTTTTTCCTGCGGCGCGGTCTCCCGCTTCAGTCCTGCCGCCTCGGCCACCTCTCTCGCTGCCTTCGCCCGCTTCCTTCTCTGGCGTCTCTTCGCGGAGGCACTCAGCTTCTCCGGCTGGACATTCTGATCCTTTTGAGCGCCGGACTTATTTCCGCCGTCACTTTTTTTCGGCTGGCTCTGTCCACTATTCCCCGGCTGTCTCTGACTGCCGTTCCCCGGCTGTCCCTGAGGCCGGTTCTGTCCACGCTTCTGATTCTGCTGTCCCCGCGCCTTCGCCTTAGTCCCGGACGGCTTTTTCACACCCGCTCCACGATGTCCCGTCTGGCTTTTTTTGATCTCCGGGCCCCTTTGTCTGTGACGGTTCGTATGCCGGTCCGATACGATCTTTAACAGGTCTTCCATATAATTATACTGATTCCAGGCATCTTCCTTCGAATCATAGTTCTCATGTACGGCCTTGTTTCCGATCACACGGATCTCATTTAATTCCCACTTTCCGACCCTGTCCAGATACCCGTTCTCATCGAGCCACCATCCAAACTGCTGGAATGTCATGACTCTCTGGCGCTTTCTTCCGTTCATCCGGTAAGTCTCGCGCTGTCCTCTTCCATCCGGTCCGCTCTTGGCGTTTGCCATCGCCTGAGCGGAATTGTCAAGCTCGATCCCATTAAATTCCGCCACAAGCTTTAAGAACAGTTCCAGATTCTGGCGGCCCTTTACCATAGCCGCATTATACTCCCCACGGCGCAGCCACTGCTTTTCCTTCTTGAGTTCCCGTTTTACGGGAGCAAGATGGGCGGTCATATTCCTCTTTCTCAGGAAATACCCGATCACGAGAAACAGGACCACCGCAACAGCAAATCCCGCACATATGGGAGCCAACTGCTGTCCATTCATTCTTATTACTTCTCCTTTTTACTATTCCGGTAACGATTCCACTACTTTCACGACCATCGCAAGATTTTCCTCCCCGCGGTGTTCCTTCGCTCCTTTTACATAGAAGTTACAGGAAAATTCCACTGTAAATCTCTGATACGGTGCAGCCGGGATCTCATAGTACATCGTATTGTCTGTAAATACGAGATCATCCATCTGACGTCCGTTCACCCTGATCTTACAGATCTCGCCGCCTGCAAGCTTGCCGGGATAATAGCATTTTAGGATCAGCCTGCTGCTATCCCCGTTCGTCAGAACGATCTTCGCGTTCTCATCGATCCAGCCGTCCGGATAGCTTCCAAACGGCGTATCAAACCGCTGTCTCTTTATGATCTCTGTCACATCGTTATATGCATTGTGCTCCGGATCCTCACACAGGATCACCATGTCGTCTGTGATCTCCTTGAGCTCCATATCGCTGTCGATAAACTGCAGCTTTGGAACATTTGTTTTGTCATTTGCATATACTTTCAGAAATGTTTCAGCATTAAAATCACTGATCTCAAAATCCTTCCCGATGATGTAGATCTCCTTGTCGAAGATATCGTCCCCGTATGTTCCGTATGTCTTCTCCGCCAGGGAATTATACTGGCTCTGGGGCGCCCACAGATACAGCTGATCCCAGTTGTCCCGGTAATATGTCTCTGCCGGGAAGATCAGGCAGCCGTACAGCAGCACCAGGATCCCCGCCTTTCCCATCACCCGCGACAGATAGGCAAAGAACAGGAGCGCCGCCGCGTAAGCCACATAGACCCAGCGCATCTCCACACGGATCGTCACGCTGGAGCTGCCGATGCAGAGCGCGATAAACATCAGGAACAGCACCGCATTCTTTAAGTGGCAGACGATCTCCTTCCTCTCCCGGATCATGCCGGTCACGGCCGCCAGAACACCTGCGCCGAGAACTGCCTCTGCCGCCAGAATCAGGTTCTTGATCCTGTCCGGGCTGTCTGCAAACGGTTCGATACAGAGATAAACCGGCCCGGAGTTTCTTCCAAATACAAATCCCACCTGGTTCAGTGCCTGTCCGATGGCATCGGTAAGCTTGAAGGTATCTGCCACATCGGTTCCCCCGGTTCCTGCCGGTGACAGCGTTCCGATGGTGCAAAGACGGATCATCTGGATCGCTCCAAACACCAGAAGTGTGATCACAAAGAGCAGCGGACCCGGGAGACAAAAACCTCTGGTTTCCTCCGCCTCTGCCGCGCGGATCACCGCCTCTTTCTTATTCTGCGCTCCGCGGCTCTGTCCTCTTCCACGGCTCCGCCCCGGCTCCGCAGCGGGAACAGGTTCATTGTTTCGCTTTGGCTTCCCTGTCACGGTCTTCGCCGACAGGCCCTTTCCAAATCCGAGGGCCACTGCCAGAAGCAATAACGGAAGAAGCGCCATATACCGTTCGTGAATAAAGCAGACTACAAAATACAGGAGGTTTGCCATGAGAAAGGCCCCTGTTTTTTTCTCATTCACATACCGGTACAGAAACCACAGCATCCCCAGCGCTGCCCAGAGCGCCAGGCTCTCCATCAGACCGTAAAACTGGCCGATCTGATAATATGCCATTCTGGATGACAGGTAGAGAATCCCCACAGCGAAGCTTATGATCCTTCGCCCGTCGCTGAATGACACCGCTATCCTGTAAATGCTGTATGCGATTCCCGCATTCAGGATGATGTTGAACGGAACCATCCATTCCACATGTCCCCCGATGAAGAAAAGCTCCAGCCAGGACGCCAGATAAAACAGGAAGCGGAAACGGCTGCTGCCCATTGGGAACACATACTCCGTAAATGACTGGTTCCCGTAGCAGGACCAGAGATACAGGTCATCCATATAAAGTCCCTTTAATTCCACTCCCCGGTTGATCCAAAATCCAAATCCCAGAAAGATCGCAAAGATGAGGAGCTCCGGGCTCCACCTCCTCCACACTTTCAGGATCTTCTCCTGTAAATTCATGTCTTATCCCCTTACTGCTGTTCTCCGGGCCAGTATTTTTCAGTAAACTCCGCTAAAAGCGCCTCACTCTCCTCCTCGGTGAGGTTCTTCGG
>CAKRNI010000172.1 GCA_934370915.1 uncultured Lachnospiraceae bacterium | reverse complement strand
CCACGGATATATCCGTCAGTATAGGTATCTGCCATCTTCCTGATCTCTTCCTCCGGCAGGCTGTTTAAGAACGCCGCGGTCTTCTCCTCTTCCGGGGAAATATACTCACCAAAACGGTAGAGATACGAGAGATCGGAAAGGTCACTCTCCATAATGATCTTCTTTGCGAAATCAAGCGTCGGATCCACGCCTTCCCTCACGCGGTAGGTCAGTGTCACATCACAGTAGTCGCTGGCACTCCAGTAAAGAACGTCCTTGATCCCCTTTGCCGCCGGAAGTACCTCGCCCTCAAACAGGTTGTAGATCTCGATCAACGCCTCGTTTCCGATCACGAGGTCCAGAACACGTCCCTCAAAGGCATAGACGATGTCTCCGCGGATCTCCGCATAGAGATAAGAAAGAAGCTTTCCATACTCCTCGCCAAATATCTTTACCGCATAGGCCGGGTTTGCGTAGCTGGCCTCATAGTTTTCCGGGAGAATATCTGCATAAAGCTTATGATTTAATGTTCTTCTACTCTCCAGTGTCATCTTATCCAGACTTCCGTTCTCTCTTGCCTTTAAGACTTCGCCGCACTGGATGATCAGTTCTGCTATATTTCTAAAATAATCCCGGTAAATTTCCGGCACCGTCTCTTCCGTCAGAAAATCCCGGATCCGCGCCATGGAAAGGTCATAGCGCTCTCTGATCAGATCTTGTTCCATGTGTCTGCCTCCATTTCATTATAACGAAAATACGATCATCAGTACCCACACGAACAGCAGGATCCCCGCCGCCGCCAGACTGATCTTCGCCAGAAGATAATTTTTCTCTTTCTCCATCATCGCGAAAGCACCATAGACGACCGCTGACACCGCGATGATAATACTGCAAAAACCCAGAGCCGCTGCCGCAAGCGGCGCATTTCCCTGGGTGTGATAAGAAAGGCCAATGGCGGCGGCGTAAAAAAGAAGCGCCGCTGCTGCGAGCCCTACCGCTACAAAACTGTTCTTCGCAAACGGCTTTTTAATATACGATACTTTATTTCCGATTCGTTCCACTGTATCTCTCCCAAACGCCTCTCGCGAGGGCGAAAATGATATACCCGACAAAACCGCCGATGGTATTTAAGAGCAGGTCATCCACGTCAAAACTTCCGACTTTTCCCAGAAGCTGCATGGTCTCAACGAAAAGACTCATGGAAAAGCTCAGGATCACAGTCACATACCAGTGTCTCGTCCGCTCCCAGATGACCGGCAGAAAAAATCCAAAGGGCATAAACGCCAGCACGTTTCCAAAAATATTTAAGAACACCGCGCGCCAGCCAAGAATGTCCCTGTATAAAATAAAACGCCGAATCTCTTTAAAAAGGGTCAGGTTGTAGGAATATTCAGCCCTTACTTCGGGGCTGCGCCCCATTTCTTCGGCGAAAAACAGGAAATATGTCAGCAGAACCAGATACAGGACGAAAAGAACCGCCCCCAGAATCCGATGTCTGTGTTTTTTCATTATCAAATGTCTCCATATAAGATAAAATCATCTGCCGATTTTATCTTAACCATTCACTTTTTGATCCTCTCCCCGCCACCTGTTTCTGAAACAGGTGCTTTGAGAAAAAAGCAGGAAAGGAGATGCCGCCTATATAGCCGCATCTCCCGCTGCATCATCTTTTATGAAATCCTGTTGCAGCTGTTTTGTACCCTCACAGCTGCCCATCTTCAGTCAAGCGGATATTCGCAATCCGCTTCGCTACGCGGCTCTACACCGAATAACTGCTCCGCAGTTTATCAGAAGGAGCTTGCACTCCTCCTGATACAAGCAAGTCCCCACCCACTGCTTATTGCTTTTCGCAATTGAAGCAGGGGACTTACTTGATTCGGTTAAAATGTAATCTCAGATTTTCTCTTAAGAAGCAGTGCCCCGTTCACGATCGCGATGATCCCGGCAGCAAGTCCGACAGAGGCAACGATAACTCCAACCGCGATGCTCGCTGCGCCTGTGTTTCTCATGGTCTTATAAATTTTTTCCATAAAACCGCTCCTTTTTATTTTACGCCATACTGCTCATAGTATGCGTCGATCGCCGCTTTTAATGTGTCGTCGATGATAACTTTTCCCTTGTACTCTCTGTTGTAAAGGTGCTCAACAACTTCCTTCATTGTTACGATCGCTGTTGTGCGGAATCCATATTTCTCCTGGATCTCGGTAAGAGCGGACTTCTCTCCTTTACCTCTCTCGCAGCGGTCAACGGATACAACAAGACCGAGAACATCAACATCGCCCTGTGCCTTGATGATCGGAAGTGTCTCCTCGATGGAAGTGCCGGCGGTTGTTACATCCTCGATGATAACGACCTTATCGCCGTCAGCGATCGGGCTGCCGAGAAGGATTCCCTTGTCGCCGTGATCCTTTACTTCTTTTCTGTTGGAGCAGTACTTGATGTCTGCGCCAAAGTGCTCGCTGATCGCCATACTTGTTGCGACTGTCAGCGGAATTCCCTTGTAAGCCGGTCCAAAGAGAACATCGAAATCTGTTCCGAATGTATCATTGATTGCCTTCGCATAGTACTCGCCGAGCTTTCTGAGCTGGGCGCCTGTGCGGTAGAAGCCTGTGTTTACGAAAAACGGAGTCTTTCTTCCGCTCTTTGTTACGAAATCTCCAAATTTTAATACGCCGCAATCAACCATGAATTCAATAAATTCCTGCTTGTACTTTTCCATGACCTAAAAACTTCCTTTCAAAATAATATTCTTAGTGCACAGCACCGATCAACTCGTGGATATCCTCCACACCGTATTTCTTCATATATGCCTCAATGCCCTCGATCACCCGGATCGTTGTGTCCGGGTTGATGAAGTTCGCGGTTCCGATGGATACCGCTGTCGCGCCTGCGAGAATGAACTCCAGCGCATCCTCAGCCGTCATGATTCCGCCCATTCCGATCACCGGGATCTTCACAGCGTTGGCAACCTGATATACCATGCGGACAGCCACCGGTTTGATCGCCGGGCCGGACATACCACCGGTCTTGTTCGCCAGAGCGAATGTGCGTCTGTTGATATCAATCTTCATTCCCGTGATGGTGTTGATCAGGGAAACCACATCAGCTCCGCCTGCCTCAACGGCTCTCGCCATCTCAGCGATATCCGTAACGTTCGGGGAGAGCTTCATGATCACCGGCTGCTTTGCGACCTTCTTTACAGCCTTTGTGATCTGCTCCGCGCATTTCGGATCCTGACCGAATGCGATTCCGCCCTCTTTGACATTCGGGCAGGAAATATTGATCTCAAGCATATCTACATCAGCGTCAGCGAGGCGCTCCACAACATCCACATAGTCGCTCTCTGACTTTCCGCAGACATTAACGATGATCTTTGTGTCATGCTGTCTTAAGAACGGAACGTCGCGCTTCATGAACACGTCGACGCCCGGTCCCTGAAGACCGATAGCATTTAACATTCCGCCGTAAACTTCTGTCACACGCGGGGTCGGATTTCCCGGCCACGGCACGTTTGCGATTCCTTTTGTGACAACAGCGCCGAGACGGTCAAGATCGATCATCTCGCCGTATTCCATACCGGAACCAAAGGTACCGGAACAGGTCATAACCGGGTTCTTTAACTCTACACCGGCAAGTGTTACTTTTGTATTCATGCCTGCTCCTCCTTCTTGATCATGATGCCGGAGGCGATGCGCTCGCGCTGCTCATCCGGAGTCAGAAGTTCTACCTCTTCAGCGCGGAATACCGGACCGTCCTTGCAGATTCTCTTGTTTCTCACGTTACTGTGCTCATCAATGTCCTTGCTGTGGCATACACAGCCAAGACAGGCACCGATTCCGCACGCCATCTTCTCTTCCAGAGAGATATAGCACTCGATCCCGTTCTCCATTGCGTAGGCTTTTAATGCCTTTAACATCGGGGTCGGTCCGCACGCGTAGATGATATCCGCAGTAAGCTTCTCCGCGCGGATCGCGTCGATGACATTTCCCTTTGTTCCGACGCTTCCGTCCTCCGTCGCGATCACGACATCCGCGTATTTGCGAAGCTCATCCGCGAGGAAGGTCTCCTTGTCTCTGTATCCGATGACTGCTGTCTTTTCGCAGTCCAGATTTTTTGCAAGCTCCAGCATTGGCGGAATTCCGATTCCGCCGCCGATCAGGAACGCTTTTTTCTTCTTTAAGGGGAATCCATTTCCCAGCGGTCCCATAATATCAAGGGTATCGCCTTCCTTGTATGCGGAAAATTCCTTTGTTCCGGCTCCCGCGATGCGGTAAACGATCCGAAGTCTTCCATTCTCCTTGTCCGCCTCGCAAATACTGATCGGACGCGGCAGAAGCTTTGACTGATCATTGGTGTAAACAGCGATAAACTGTCCCGGTACGGCTGCTTTTGCCATCTCCGGCGCGTCAAGCCACATGCTGTAGATTCCCTCCGCCAGCTTTTCCTGACTGTGGATCACAGCGTTTACTTTTTTCTGTGCCATGGTTTCCTCCTGGTGGTTTACTGTCAGTATTCCGGTGCCTTTTCAGCTTTCCGGAACACTGTTTTTATATGGTTACAACACATCAGCCACGGACATACGCCATGGCTGATAAATTTTCAATGTACGCAGCTGTTCAGTACCTCAGGTACGCCGACCTGCTAAACAGTTACCAATATACTCTTAATTATAATACGGAGTTGATATCCGTGATCATATCGATGACAGCCTGTCTGGATGCCTCTGCGAAATGTTCCGGACCGAACTTTGCGTATTTCTCCTGCTTATACGCGGCGATGATTCCTCTGGAGGAGTTTACGACAGCTCCGAGACCATCCTCATTGAAACAGTGCATTAAGTCTTTCGCAGTACCGCCCTGTGCACCATAGCCCGGTACAAGGAAGTATGTCTTCGGCATGAGCTTTCTTAAGATCTTGCTCATCTCCGGATATGTAGCGCCGACAACAGCACCTACGTTGCTGTAATCGCCGTCCATGCTTGCTTCGCCCCACTCAACGACCTTCTCTGCGACTAACTCGTAGAGCGGTCTTCCGTCTACAAGGCGGTCCTGAAACTCGCCGCTGGACGGGTTGGATGTCTTAACGAGAACGAAAAGACCTCTGTCCTCATCGTTGCAGACATTGACGAACGGTTTGATTCCGTCTGTTCCGAGGTACGGGTTAACGGTAATAAAGTCAGTATTGAAGCCGCGGCATACGTTGCTTCCGACTTTTACACTTCCGATATGTCCAACTGCATATGCGGAGGAAGTGGATCCGATATCGCCTCTCTTTACATCTCCAATCACAAGGAGTCCCTTGTTCTGGCAGTATTCGATCGTGCGGGCATATATTTTAAGACCCTCAATGCCAAACTGCTCATACATTGCAATCTGCGGTTTCACTGAGGGAATCAAATCATAAGTGTTATCAATAATTTCTTTGTTAAACTGCCATACAGCCTCGGCAGCTCCTTCCATGGTCTCGCCGAAGTCCTTAAATGCTCTCTGGACAATATGGTTCGGGATATAACCTAACATAGGGTCAAGACCGACGCAGATCGGTGCCTTTGTCTTCTGAATCTTCTGTATGAGCTGACTGATCATAGTTTCCTCCTCCGATGTAGTTGCGTTTCTACAACACCTTATTCTTTCCAATTTTAGCATATGGTGTTTCCGGTTTCAAGTAGAAATGTGGAGGTTGGGAAAATTTCTGCAATTTGAGGAGAATCGGGGAATATTGTGACAGATG